>JAUYDN010000246.1 GCA_030691775.1 Dehalococcoidia bacterium | reverse complement strand
CGACACGGGGCGGGAATGACAAATGAATCCTAAAGCCCCAGATACGTTTTCCGTATCGTTTCGTCTGCGAGGAGGTCTTTGGCGGTGCCCTGGGCGATGATGTGCCCGCGGGACATTACATAATTCCTGGATGCCAGGCTGAAGGCAAAGCTCACGTCCTGCTCCGCCAGCAGTATCGTCACCCCCAGCGAGCGATAAATCTCCTCCACCCGCTTGAACAGGTCTTCCTTGAGCTTGGGCGCCAGTCCACTGGATGGCTCGTCCACGAGCATAAACTTTGGCTGGTGCATCAAAGCCCGCCCGATGCAGAGCATCTGCCGTTCACCGCCGGAGAGGGTGCCGGATATCTGCTTCTCGCGTTCTTTCAGCCGTGGGAATAGCTCGTAGACCTTTGTCAGGCTGTTCTTGATTTCGTTCCCGTCTTTGCTCAGGAAAGCCCCGGCAAGCAGGTTGTCTTTGACGGTCATCTCCGTGAAGGGCCTGCCGCGCTCCGGGCAGAGCACCAAACCGCGCCGGGCGATTTCATAAGCACTCAGCTTATCGATGCGTTCCCCCTCGAACTCTACTGTCCCATCGAAGGTGATATCCGCGTTCCGGGTGCCGCGCGCCACTTCTTTCTGCCACTTGATGAGTCCGGCGCATGCCCGCAAAAGCGTGGTCTTGCCGGCGCCATTCGGTCCCACCAGCCCCACCAGCTCCCCCTTTTCCACTTTCAGGTTAGCGTCATCGAGCACCATGGCGGTATCGAATTTCACGGTGACGTTCTTGACTTCAAGCAATGAGCACCTCCTTGCCGGTGTATGCCTCGATGACCTTCGGGTCTTTGGATATTTCCGCAGGTGTACCCTGGGAGATAACCTCGCCGAAATTAAGGACGACAACGCGGTCTACGATTTTCATCAGTTCACTCAGTTTGTGCTCGATAATAAGCATTGCCGGACCCTCGCTGTGGAGTCTGCCGAAGCGGCCGCCTTTATGCAGGCGCCGGATGGATTTTGCCATCAGCTCGGTTTCAGCCGGGCTCAGTCCGCCGAATGGTTCATCGAGAATCAACAGCTCCGGCTCCGTAGAGATAGCGCGGGCGACCTCCAGCCGTTTCAAATCGCCGTGGGAGAGCACCGATGCCGGTTCCAGTGCCATATCTGAAATGCCGACGAACTCGAGCGCGTCGCGGGCTTTGACCTCGCACCTTTTTACCCACTCGCCACGTTTCCTGGCACGCGGAGAAAGACACCCGACCATGACGTTGGCGATGATGGGCAGGCGGCGGAAGGGTTTCACCACCTGGAATGTGCCGGCGATGCCCAACTGCACTACTTCCCAGCTTCGCTTGCGGGTGATATCTTTGCCTTTGAACAGGACTTTGCCGGAGTCCGACCGCAGGATGCCCAGTATACAGCGGATGAGCGTGGTCTTGCCGGCGCCATTTGGTCCAATCAGCCCGACAATCTCCTCTCTGCCGATTGTGAAGCTGACATCCTTGACCGCGGTCAATCCGCCGAACTTTTTTGTCAGTCCATGTGCCTCGAAGAATGTTTCCGCCATAAAGTCTACACCCCCTCGTCCCTGAGCTCGCGGCGGGAGACCTTGCCCACGTCCGTCTTCGGTACTTCACCGCGGAACTCCACGATTTTGGGGACCTTGTAATATGCCAGGTGTTCCGTGCAGTAGGCGATGATTTCCTGCTCGGAGAGCTTGCCGCGCGCCTCGGTCTCCAGGACGACGATTGCCTTCACCCGCTCGCCGACTTCCGGGTCCGGCACACCGATGACGCCTGCCTCTTTCACCTGGGGATGACCGCACAGCACTTCTTCCACCTCGCGCGCAAACACCGCCAGTCCTTTGTACTTAATCATGTCACGCTTGCGGTCGTAGAAATAGAAATAGCCGTCCTCATCCATCCGCGCCAGGTCGCCGGTGCGCAACCAGCGCTCGCCGTCCACGGTCATGGACATCTTTTTTGTTTCTTCCGGATTATTCCAGTAACCTTTGAATACCTGCGGGCCCTTGACCACCAGCTCACCCGTCTCTCCGACCGGCAGGAACTCGTCTTTGTCCGGGTCGGCGATGCCTGCCACCGTATTTGGCAGTGGCACCCCGAACGAACCGACCTTGGGCTGCCCGTAAGGACTCAAGATGCCGACAGAGCTGGTCTCGGTCATACCCCACCCCTCGTGGATTTTGGTGCCGGTGCGCTTTTCCCAGCCCTTTGCCGTGTCTTCCAGGAGCGCATCCGCCCCGGAGACGAGCACCTTGAGCCGTTTCCAGTTGACGCGGTCGGTGCGGGCATAGTCACGCAGAGCTTCGTACAACGACGGCACGCTGTAGAACACGGTGGCTTTGTAGCTCTCGATGGAGTTGAGAATGTCGTCCAGGTCGGGGGTTGTGAAGATTACCAGGGTATATCCCTGTGAAATGCCTCCGAGCATGACAACCGACTGCCCGTAAATGTGGTAGAAGGGCAGGTAAGCCAGCACCACCTCTTTCCCCGCCTCCATAACGTTTCCCCACGCCTTCGTGCCCAGGGTTTGCGCAGAAACCAGGTTATGATGTGTAATCATGGCGCCTTTGGGCAGACCGGTTGTGCCGCCGGTGTAGGGGAGCGTGACCAGGTCTTCCTTGATATCGAACTGGATTTTCGGGGGGTTGGGCGGGTATCTGGCAATAAGCTCTTGCAGCTGGTAGAAACCCTCTTTCTTGAATAGCTCCGCCGGAGGCGCAGACATCTTCTGGTAGACGGCGCGGAGGATACTGCTCCCCAGGAATTTCTTCAGGGCGGGCAGGTATTCCGTGATGCTGGTGATGATGATTTTTTCCAGCTTGACGCCGGTCCTGTCCACGTGGTCGTAAAGAATATCCTGGCAGACGAGGTATTTCGCGCCGCTATCTTCCAGATGGTGTTTGATTTCCGGGCTGACATACACCGGGCTGATAGCGGTGATGATGGCACCCGCTTTGAGCGCGGCGAAGTAGGCGATAATAAACTGCGGCGAGTTCAACAAAAGCAAAGCCACCCGTTCGCCTTTTTTCACTCCAAGGTCTGCGAGTGCTGTTGCCAGCCTATCGGTCTGGTCGCGCAGTTCTTTGTAGCTGATTTTCCGCCCGTAGAAAACGAGGGCAGTCTTGTCTTTCCACTTATCCGTAGACTCATCGAACATCTCGACCACCGATTTTTCCGGGATTGGGACATCCGGCGTAACCTCTTTGAGGAAGAATTTCAACCAGGGTCTTGATTCGTAGGCTTCCTTCGCGCCCATAGGGACACCTCCTGTCGTTCGCTCAAAAAGATTATATACTATTTTTTCAATATGTCAAGAAGTTTGCGGTAGTGTTACGGTATCACTTCCATACCTGCCCAGGCGTCAAGCTCCTCCCGTGCCGGGTCGTTCTCTACGCGGCAGGGAGTATCCAGTATCATCGTGGCACGCCGGGCCAGAGTATATTCCGGCCATTCGGGAATGAGCGGGTGGCTCGGATTACCCGTCCATGCAAATGCCGCCCATGCCCCGCTGACGTTTGCCGCCAGCCCGTACTTGTCAGGACGCTCACCGGTCAACGCCAGCGAGTCCGGATTATCAAAAGCGAACGGAATTTCCAGGGCGTGGCAAGCCTTGAAAAGATAGCCTTTGTAATCGGATTCCCATGTGAACAGGTACATGAAAATGGGTGTCTTGCTGATTGCCAGCCGGCGTTCCACGAGATTGATGCACCCGATGCGCCGGTCTTCACTCGTGATGCCGATAAGCAGGTCCCAGGGCGTGGCGTTCGGGCGCGTCTTCCGGTAAACACCCAGTATGTGTTCCAGCTTGTCACCGAATAAACGCGAGAGTAGCTCTCTCAGTTCGGTTTCCGTCAGTCTACGGCGGCGCGGGTCGGCCGCCAGGAAGAGTGCCGATTCATCCCGGTTGGTGCCGATGATGAGCGGGATATTCGCTGAGGTCGGCGCCGCCACCGGGTCGAATGGGTTAGCGGGGAGATAGTGACCGTCAACAACCGGCGAAAACATCATCACGGCACGTTCGCCGGCGATATTCCCGAACCGCCCCGAAACTGTAAGTTTGCCAATCGCCTCGAGCAGTTGTTGCGCGGGTATCTCCTGTAGTTTTTCCATTTCGGTCGTTTTAATATCGAGTTGTGACAGCAGGCGTTCCGTCAGTGCGGTGGCGCTCTTTCGCTCCCTGCCGCGCAATCCCGGACTGCTTTCGATAATCGCCTTGTGGAACAAGCCCTTTGCCGAGGGCATCGCCATCATGATGCTGACTTTTCTGCCTCCACCGGACTCTCCGAAAATTGTCACATTGTGAAGGTCTCCGCCGAATGATTCGATATTATCTCGTACCCATTTTAGTGAAAGTTCGATATCGAGCATACCTGCCATACCGGAACCATTAAATCTTTCCCCGGCAACCTCATCGAGGTAAAGGTAGCCGAAGGCATTGAGACGGTGGTTAATGGTGACTACCACCACATCCCCTCGCCTGGCAAGGGCGGCGCCGTGAGTGAGCGTTTCCGAACCGGCGCCATCTGCAAAACCGCCGCCGTGCAACCAGACCATCACCGGGCGTTTCACATCACCGCCGGTGGCGCGCGTCCACACGTTCAGTACCAGGCAGTCCTCTCCCATAGTAATTGCAGGGGAGCCGCCCAGCACATCCGCCTGTGCCTGGTTCACGAGCCTGCCGGTCTGCGGGCACAACGGTCCGAATTCCACTGCATCCCGCACACCCGTCCAGGGCTCAGGTGGCTGTGGCGGCAAGAAGCGGCGTGTGCCCCCGGTCAGCGCGCCGTAGGGAATGCCCTTGAATGCCAGCACGCCGTTCTCCACCGTTCCCCGCACTTTGCCGGCCGTGGTCGTGACGATAATTTCGCTCACTGCTTGCTCCTCTTTGTCCATGCCTGGTAATAATTTTAGCTACGATTACTGCCCTATTGTCTGTGTTTTAATACTTTTTGTCAAGATTAACCATGGTCAGCTTAACGCGAAACAACCAAAATTTATGACATGATATAAAGTGGTCCGAAATCACCTGGATTGTCGGGTCAAGCCCGACAATGACAAAGAGGATGTCTTTCCCGCCCCGTATCGTGGTACGGGTTCACCGTGAACGGGGTAAACTCCGGCTGGTATCCAGACCCGAACAACTCTCTGTTTCAACTAAAGCCATTTTCAGAAACCCTGATTAAGGGGGATTTTCTTAAATTACTTTAGTTTCGCGGAAGTCTTATGGTACGCCGTTTCAATGAATCTCTTTAATCCGCGTAAAAGTGGTAAAATAGTACCTTACCAGCCGTCCTGCGGGTAGAAAGAGAAAAACTGATATGAAATCAATCAAGCTGGCAAAACCAGTTACTGATTTGAAAGCAACCAGCCCGGAAAATCCCGGCAATAGAAACATCGTTCTTCTCGTCATCACCACCCCGACCTTCCTCATCCCGTTTATGGCTTCCGCGGTGACAATAGCCCTCCCCGCCATCAGCCAGCAATTTAATATGGACGTCATCACGCTGGGCTGGGTCACCACCGCATACATACTTACCTCGACTTGCCTGCTGGTGCCCTTCGGGAAGCTCGCTGATATGTATGGGCGCAGGACTCTTTTTATACTGGGTGCTGTGGTCTTCATGCTCGGGTCGCTTCTTTCGGCGCTTTCAGTCTCCGGTGCAATGCTTCTTGTTTCGCGGGCAATACAGGGAGTCGGTGGCGCCGCTGTATTCGCGACTGCCATCGCTATCCTGACGGCTGTATTCCCGCCGGAACAGCGCGGTAGAGTGCTGGGTATCAACACTGCGGCAATTTATCTGGGACTTTCTATGGGACCGTTGCTCGGTGGCTGGCTCACGAAACATGCCGGCTGGGAAAGCATTTTCACAATTACCGCGGGTTTGAGTCTACTGTCTACCATCGGTGCGTTGTGGAAACTCAACAAGGAGCCGGTTGAAGCCACCAGAGAAAAGTTCGATTTCACCGGGTCGGCGGTCTATGCGCTGGCACTGGTACTGATTATGTACGGTGTATCACGCCTCCCGGAAAGCCGGGCGCTGTGGTTGATTGGTGGGGGAACTGTTGTGACAATATTCTTCATCTGGTGGGAGACCCGCATCGCGTATCCTGTGATGAACATCGACCTTTTCCGAAAAAACCGTGGCTTTGCCTTCTCGAACCTTGCCGCGCTGGTGAACTACAGCGGTACATTTGCCGTTTCGTTTCTCTTGAGCCTGTACCTTCAATATGCCAGGGGCCTGGACGCGGAGAAAGCAGGTCTCGTTCTCATCTCAAGCCCGGTGATGCAGGCAGTTTTCTCACCTTTATTCGGACGGCTCTCCGACCGCATCGAACCGCGCATCCTGTCTTCGGTCGGGATGGCTTTCACCGCGCTGGGCATCGGTCTACTCGCCTTCATCACTCAGAACACGTCTCTTGTTTACATAATTATCTGCCTGGCTTTACTCGGTTTCGGTTTCGCGCTCTTCTCTTCTCCCAACACCAATGCGGTGATGAGCTCGGTTGAGCGGCGACAATATGGAGTGGCTTCGGCGACTCTAGCCACGATGCGCCAGCTGGGCATGATGGTGAGCATGGGTATTGTCTGGGCGGTGTTTTCTGTTGTTATCGGGCGGGTGAAGATTACACCTGAATATTACCCGGCGCTTGTAAAAAGTGTGCGGATTGCCTTCCTGGTTTCCGCGGTACTGTGTGCGGGCGCTATCTTTGCATCGCTTGCCAGGGGGAATATCCATGTTAGTTCAAAGAAACAAACAAACGTAACGAAGACCTGAAAGTTGTCACAATTACATTTGGGAGCCTGGAGATGAAGTACGATTTCGATACCGTTATCGACCGGCGGGGCACCTGCTCGGTGAAATGGGATGCTGTGGAAGAGCGGTTCAAAGTGAAAGACATTCTGCCGATGTGGGTAGCGGATATGGATTTCAAGTCGCCGCCGGCGGTTGTCACAGCTCTTAAAAAGACGGCGGACTGTGGCATTTTTGGCTACACCAGCGTGCCTGCCTCATACTACGAAGCCGTCATCGACTGGATGAAAAAACGACACGGTTGGCAGATTCAAAAAGAGTGGCTAATGTTGACCACGGGCGTTGTTCCTGCCCTGCGGTTGCTCGTAAAAGCATTTACCCAGCCGGGCGACCAGGTGATTGTCCAGACGCCGGTGTATTATCCTTTTTCCGTCGCTATCAAAGACAACGGTTGTGAAATACTCGATAACCCTTTGCGCCTGGAAGGAGCGAGCTACCGTATGGACCTCGACGACCTTGAGCGTAAAATCACTCCGAAAACGAAGATGATAATACTCTGCAGTCCGCAGAATCCCATCAGCCGTGTATGGACAAGGGAAGAGCTGAAAGACCTGGGCGATATCTGCCTGCGCCATAACGTACTCGTCGTCTCGGATGAAATACATTCCGATATTATTTACCGTGGCTATAAATATGTGCCTTTCACAACTGTATCAGATGATTTTATCGATAAGTCGATTGTATGCACTGCCGCGAGTAAGACTTTCAATCTTCCCGGGCTTCACACGTCCAATATCGTCATCGCTAACCCTGAACTCAGGAAACAATTTACGGCGGTGATGCGGAATTGCGGGATGTCGTCTCCCAACATGTTCGGGATTGCGGCCACGGAAGCGGCTTACCGCGACGGCGAGGAGTGGCTGGAGCAGTTGCTGGACTACCTGCAGGGAAATGTCGACTTTGTCACGAAGTTCCTTGCGGAGAGAATACCGGGCGCCAGGCTCATCCAGCCCCAGGGGACATACCTGCTCTGGCTTGACTTGAGGAATTGCGGCATCGAGGCAGAAAGACTGGGGACGTGTGTGCGTGAGGAAGCAAAAGTAGCAACGGAAGCGGGAACTTTGTTCGGGTGCGTGGAAAACGGGTTCGAGAGGATGAACATTGCCTGCCCGCGTTCGATACTGGCGGAAGGTCTGCGGCGGATTGAGGAGATGGTTAAATCCAGACGCTAACTCCCTCATTTCCAGTCTGGTAGCTCTCATTCTGTTATAATATCCCTTGATGCTAGAATTCACCGATGTCATCGCAGGTAGAAACCCGGTCGCCGAAGCGCTCAGAGCCGGGCGTCCCATCAACCGTATCCTTCTCTCCCGGAATATCCAGCGCCACAGCATTATTGCCGAAATCATCCGTCTCTGCCACGAGCAAGGCATCCCGGTTGAGTATATCGACGACCAGGCAATCCGCAAATACAGCGCCGGTGTCGACCAGGGAGTTATCGCCCTCACGGCGGCAAAGGATTATATCTCCCTGGATAAGTTGTTGGCTATTCCCAAAAAGAAAAACGAGTCTGCCCTTTTTTGTGTCCTCGATGGACTCGAGGACCCGCAAAACCTGGGTGCGATTCTCCGGACGGCGGATGCCACCGGTGTTCACGGTATCGTGGTACGGACGCGGCGGGCGGTAGGATTGACGCCTGCGGTCGCCAGAGTTTCCGCCGGTGCCGTTGAGTATGTTCCCGTAGCCCGCGTTGCTAACATCGCCCAGACCCTGGAAGATATGAAGAAGGCGGGCGTGTGGATTATCGGCATCGATATGCACGGCGACTGCGAGTATGCTCAAGTCGATTATAAGATGCCGCTGGCGATTGTCATCGGCGGTGAAGGTAAAGGCGTCTCCGAGCTTGTGCGGAAGCGGTGCGATATTCTGGCGCGCATCCCGATGAAAGGGCACATCGGCTCGTTGAATGCTTCGGTTGCGGCCGCCCTGGTACTGTACGAAGCTTTCCGACAGCGCCGTTCTTGAATCCATGATTAACCCTTTCGCATATAAGTCCACTCCTCCACAATTTACTCTCAGTTTGACCGATAGCAATAGTTATTGGCGGCAGTATACTGTCACATTCCCCGTCGCCATTCCTGGCAGTCTCTATGAAAACAACACGGCATATGGCGATTATTATCAGACGCTCCGGGCTGGAAAAGCGCCGCTGGCAATTCTGGTCCACGGTTGGGGCGACCACAGCACCATCCCGATGCGAATGCTGGCGCGCGGTCTGGCGCGGAAAGGCATCCACGCTTTCGTCCTCTATTTGCCGTTTCACTCGCGGCGACTGCCACCTGAGATGAAAGAGCGCGCCCCGAATTTTACCCCGGAAGAATGGTTCACCGGCTACCGGGTGGCAGTCACCGATGTACGGAAGATACTCGACTGGGCGCAAATTGTGACAGAAATTGATGCCAGCCGGATTGCGCTCGTCGGATTGAGCCTCGGGGCTTTTGTTGGTGCTATCGCGATGGGAATCGATGAGCGTATCAATGCCGGGGTGTTCATCGTCAGCGGTGGGAACTCCTCCAAAATCCAGCAGTTCAGCCGTTTCAGCGCCTTCCGCAGGCGTTACCGTGTTTCCGCGGCGGAATATGAAGAGTACCAGGTAAAATACAAACAGTATCTCGAGGAAATAGCCGTTCAGGGTTGGGAGAATGTGACTCCATCACGGCAGTATTTTCTCATCGACCCGCTCACCTATGCGGGTCGTCTTAAAGGACGGCGCCTGCTGATGATAAATGCGCTATGGGACGAGCTTATTCCACGGGTGGCGGCGCGCGACTTCCAGCGAGCCTGCGCTCCTTGCGAGACGATGTGGTTGCCAGCGAGCCACACGACTATCTGGTTGCTGTATCCATTAGTTGCCAGCCGGATTGAAAGATTTCTCCGAACGGTTTTTCACGCGGGTTGAGACAAGATGACCGCAATGGTATAGTAGAAAACAGCCTGCTTGATGTTACGGGGGGGTGCTGGAACTGGCAGACAGGCAGGACTTAGGATCCTGTGCCGCAAGGCGTGGGGGTTCAAGTCCCCCCCTCCCCATATTGCCCCGCCCCTTTTCCCCCCGCCCAAAATACCAATAATCAAATGTGTTCCCGCTTTGGCGGGAACACCAAATATCAAGTAGCATAAGGAACCCCCTCCACCCAACCAAACCATCCAGAAACAGCTTATAGCTGAATGCTGAATGCTAAATGCTGAAAGCCCTATTTCGTCTTATTCCTCCTGATTTTGCGGCGGGGGATGTCCCAGTAGGCGCTATTGCACCGCGGGCAGACACCCGGTCCTGCTGACGTGCGTGGTACCCAGGAGTGACTGCATCGTAAGCAACTGAGGGTGGGAAGTGACGTATTTCGGATTGAAGTCATAGCGGTCCCATCTTTCTATTACAGACGTATTAAATAATGATGAATCATTTGTCTTTGATTATATGAAAGCGCTGCGGTACCGCCTACAATGGAGGTGCCAGAAAACGATGAAGGAGGCACCGCAGCATGAAATATTATATCGGATGTGACGCCCACAAGAAATACTCGGT
>JAUYDN010000162.1 GCA_030691775.1 Dehalococcoidia bacterium | reverse complement strand
GAACTCGGTGTTAAAATCGGGGACCGCTCCAACAACGAAATCGCCAAAGAAGTCGGTGAAAAATGCCTGGAAGACTTCGGCAGGCAGGAAGGCGAAATTCTGTTTGTCAGGAGAGCGCCGGTCAAGCGTCAGGAACTCTGGCGCAAACTCGACGTCGTCCCGCGCGGTATCGACCGTGAAGTTGTAGAAGCTATGCACCGCACTCACATGGGTACCGACCAGGACTATGAGAACCTGCTTCTGCAAGCCGCACGGACGGCGCTGGCGGATGGTTGGGGCGGCAGTATGATTGCCACCGAGCTTCAGGACATTATGTTCGGTACCCCCGCACCGGTGCTAAGCCAGATTAACCTGGGTGTGCTGAAAGCGGACGAGGTCAATATGATTGTCCACGGGCATGAACCCGCCCTGGCGGAAATGCTCGCTATCGCGTCCCAGGACCCGGAGATGGTTGCCTACGCGAAATCCAAGGGGGCTAAAGGCATAAACCTGGCTGGCATGTGCTGTACCGCCAATGAAATCCTGATGCGGCACGGCGTGCCCATTGCCGGCAACTTCCTGCAACAGGAGCTGGCAATTATTACAGGCGCGCTCGATGCCATGGTGGTTGATGTACAGTGCATCATGCAGGGTCTGGCGGATGTTGCCAGGTGTTACCATACCAGGCTCATCACCACGGATGCCAGGGCCAAGATACAGGGTGCTACCCATATGCAGTTCGATGAAGCCAACGCCTATGAATCGGCGAAGTCTATCGTGAAAGTCGCCGTAGATAATTTCCCCAACCGGAAACCGAATATATACATTCCCCAGCACAAGTCCGAGCTTATCGCCGGGTTCAGCCACGAGACCATCAACTACCTGCTCGGCGGCATGTTCCGCGCTTCCTACCGCCCGCTCAACGATAACATCATCAACGGCAGAATCCGGGGAGTGGCAGGTGTCGTCGGGTGCTCTAATGCCCGTGTTACCCACGATGAGTCCCACGTAACTTTAGTCAAAGAGCTCATCAAGAACGATGTGCTCGTCCTGCTCACCGGTTGCGCGGCGATGGCGGTTGCCAAAGCCGGGTTAATGGTGCCGGAAGGCGCCCAGTACTGCGGAGAAGGTTTGCGCAGTGTCTGTGAAGCAGTGGGCATTCCGCCGGTCCTGCACCTCGGAGCCTGTGTCGATAACTGCCGCATTCTCGTTGCCGCCACGGCAATGGTCAAAGATGGCGGCCTGGGCGACGATATCAGCGACCTTCCCGTTGCCGGCGCCGCTCCCGAGTGGATGAGCGAAAAAGCGCTTGCCATCGGCCAGTACTTCGTCAGCAGTGGCGCTTACGTGCTCTTCGGGGTCTCCTGGCCGACCATCGGCAGTAAGGAAGTCACCGATTTTATGTTCAACGGCATGGAAAAGCTGTATGGTGGCAGGTGGGACTTCGAGACCGACCCGAAGAAGATGGCGGAGAAGATGATTGCTCACATCGATTCCAAGCGGAAAGCGCTGGGCATCGATAAGGCGAGGGAGCGCGTCCTCTACGATATGGCGATGAGGCGCGAGCTAATATAGATAGCTGTCAGCCATCAGCTAACAGTCCCCACCCTACCCCCTGG
Organism: Dehalococcoidia bacterium; assembly: GCA_030691775.1. Classification (GTDB taxonomy): domain Bacteria; phylum Chloroflexota; class Dehalococcoidia; order Dehalococcoidales; family Fen-1064; genus JAURWL01. The sequence goes on along the minus strand of JAUYDN010000162.1, from coordinate 5,171 downwards.
CTGAATGCTGAGTGCTGAACGCCAACTACTGAATTCAGGAGGAACGAGTAAATGTCAAAAATAATCGCATCAGCCGCCATAAGAGGCGCACACAAGATAGTCGACCGCGCGGAAAACAAGTGGCAAGAGGCGATGGATAAGTGGGGCGCCAATGAACCGGTTGGTTTCCCCAACACCGCCTACTACCTGCCGATAATCTACGGCATTTTGGGTCACAAAGTAGAAAAACTGGGTGACATGGAGGCTGTCCTGAAGAAGTGCCGCACACTGTTACCGCCACCGGTACGGGAACTCCATCCTCTACCCTACCTCGCGCCTGCACTGGATGCCGGGATGGCGACCTTCTGGGCGGAGGAACTCATCGAAGCCATCCGCTACCTGGAAAACCCGAACTTCTACCTGCGCGGCGAGGATGTGACGCCGGATAATATCTGGCTCGGCGCCGCCGATGACGTCATCATGAGAAAGCGCGGCGTCGAGTTCGTGGATGGTACGGCGCCCGGTTTCGCTGCCATCCTGGGTGCGGCGCCCACCCCCCAGATTGCCGCTTCCATCGCCCACGAGCTACAGAAAAAGAACCTTTACGTCTTTATGGCGGCGGAATATAATGGCAAACACTTCGCGGAGCAACTGGTGGAAGCCGGCGTGCAGATTGGCTGGGGCGTGCGTCTGGTGCCGTTCAGCCCGGATGTCAGTGGCACCGTTTTTGCCATGGGTTTCGCCACCCGCGCCGCTATGTCCTTCGGTGGTATCGAGCCGGGTGACTACCGTAAGATATTAATCTATAACAAAGACCGTATCTTCGCTTTCGCCCTGCCGATGGGTTTTGTGACTGACGAATGGTATGCCAACGCCGCCGGTGCCATCAACTGGGGTTTCCCGGTTATCGCCGATACGCCTATCCCGGAAGTTCTGCCCACGGGCATTTGCACCTACGAGCACGTCGTCTCCAATATTCCGCACGACCAGATTGTTCAGAAAGCTATCGAGGTGCGCGGGCTTAAAGTAACCGTGGCGGAAATTCCCATCCCGGTCGCTTACGGTCCCGCCTTCGAAGGTGAACGCGTGCGCGGCGACGATATTTACCTGGAAGCTGGCGGCGGCCGTACCCCGATGGTGGAATGGGTCACCTCAAAACGCATGGACGAGGTCGAGGACGGCAAGATAGAAGTTATCGGTCCTGAGATTTCGGATGTGCCTGCTAAATCACTCCTGCCGCTGGCTATCGATGTCGAGGTTGCGGGGCGCCAGTTCGAGGCGGACTACGAGCCTATCCTGGAACGCCAAATTCACCACCTCATCAACTATGCCCAGGGCGTAATGCACATCGGTCAGCGCGATATCGCCTGGCTGCGCGTGGGTAAGGGCGCGGTGGAAAAAGGGTTCAAACTGGCGCACATCGGCACCATCCTTCACGCCAAACTGCACCAGGACTTCGGCAGAATCTTCGATAAGCTCCAGGTAAAACTCTACACCGATGCCGCCAAAGTCAAAGAAATCGTGGAAAAAGCGCGTATTGTTTATGCCGAACGCGATGCCAGAATCGAGGGGATGACGGATGAGACTACGGAAATGTATTACTCCTGCACCCTGTGCCAGTCCTTCGCCCCCAGCCACGTTTGCGTCATCAGCCCGGAACGTACCGGTCTCTGCGGTTCTTACAACTGGATGGACTGCAAAGCCTCTTACGAAATCAACCCCACAGGCCCCAACCAGCCTGTACCCAAGGGAGAAGTTATCGATGTTAAAATGGGGCAATGGCAGGGCGTTAACGAATTCGTCACCAGAGCATCCCGCGGTAAGATCGACCACTACAATTTCTACAGCCTGGTCAACGACCCGATGACTACCTGCGGATGTTGCGAAGCTATCGCCGCCGTACTGCCGATGTGCAACGGCTTGATGACCGTCAACCGCGAGTTCACCGGCATGACTCCCTGCGGTATGAAATTCACCACCCTTGCCGGCACTATCGGTGGCGGCATCAGCACGCCGGGATTCGTGGGACACGGTAAATACAATATCACCCAGCGTAAGTTCCTCATCGGTGATGGCGGTCTACTGAGAATGGTCTGGATGCCCAAGATGCTCAAGGAAGAAATCGGCGACCGTCTCAAGGTGAGAGCCGCGGAAATGGGCGTGCCCGACCTGCTGGATAAAATCGCGGACGAGACCATCGGCACCACGGAAGATGAAATCATGCCCTTCCTGACGGAGAAAGGGCACCCGGCTCTGACGATGGACCCCATAATCGGTTAGTAATTGAAAGTAGAGTTTTTAGAAGGGGAAATATCAAATTCCAAGATACAAACTCCAAACAAATTCAAAATTTCAATACATAATTAACTAATTGTATTTTGGGAAGTTGTAATTTATTTGTGATTTGGTGCTTGTGTTTTGAGATTTTTCTCCGGACGTTAAAATAATGCCGGCTTGTCCGGCTCAAGAGAGGAGAACAATGGCTCTAACCGGGATACAGATATTCAAGTTGTTGCCGAAAACGAACTGCGGCAAGTGTGGCGTACCGACCTGCCTCGCCTTCGCTATGAACCTGGCAGCGGGCAAAGCAGAGCTCAGTGCCTGTCCCACTGTCTCCGAGGAAGCCAAGGCACAACTGGCGGAAGCCTCAGCGCCTCCCATCCGCCCCATTACCATCGGCACGGGCACCACGGCATTCAAGGTCGGCGGCGAGACGGTGATGTTCCGCCACGAAAAGAGGTTTGAAAACCCGACGGCAATCGCTGTCCTCGTCACGGACGCTATGCCCGACTCTGATGTGGCGGCACGAGTGGACAGGTTCAACCAGTACACCTATGAACGTGTGGGATTGAAACTGCGTGCACAGGCGGTGGCAGTCAAGAGCGAGTCCGGTGTTGCCACCAAATTCGAGGCGCTGGTAAACAGGGTAGCTTCTGCAACCGGTGGCGCGCTCATTTTAATGGCGGACAAACCTGAAGTGCTGGCGGCAGGACTCAAGGGGATTGCTGAGCGCAAACCTCTCCTCTATGCGGCTACCAAAGCTACTGTGGACGCGGTGGGGAAACTGGCAAAGGATAACAACTGCCCGGTAGCGGTGAAAGGCGCCAACGTGGAGGAGGTTGCCGAACTGACACAGGCGCTGGAGAAAGCCGGCGTCAAGGACATTGTCATCGATTCCGGTGCGCGCACGGTAAAGCAGGCATTTACCGACCAGATTATCATCCGGGGCACCGCCCTCCAGAAGAAATTCCGCCCCCTGGGCTATCCCACCATCACCTTTCCGGCGGAAATGACCAAAAACCCGCTCAAAGAAGCGCTGATTGCCTCGATGTTCGTTTCCAAGTACGCCGGCATCGTGGTGATGTCGGATATTGCGGGTGAGGCGTTATTCCCGCTCGTCGTCGAACGGATGAACATCTTCACCGACCCGCAGAGACCGCTGGCAACCACGCCCGGCATCTATGAAATCGGCACGCCTTCGGACGCCTCCCCGGTACTTATCACCACCAACTTCTCACTCACCTATTTCATTGTCTCGGGTGAAATCGAAGGGAGCAAGATACCCAGCTACCTGCTGGTAATGGATACGGAAGGACTTTCCGTGATGACCGCCTGGGCGGCGGGTAAATTCGTCGCCGACTTGATGGGGCAGTTTGTGAAGAAGTCCGGCATCGAAGGTAAGGTCAAGCACCGCAAGCTTATAATCCCGGGCTATTCCGCCTCCGAAAGCGGCGGCTTAGAAGAAGAGCTTCCCGGCTGGGAAATCATGGTCGGTCCCAGAGAAGGCTCGCATATCCCGGCATACCTCAAATCCTGGAAAACATAGAAAACGGGAGGGAAAATGATACTCATCGGTGAAAACCTCAATATCATGTCGAAGACCCTGGGTCCAGCGATGAAAGAGCGCAACGCCCAGCCCCTCCAGGAAATGGCAATCGCGGAGACCAAACAGGGCATGGACTACATCGATATCAACATCGGACCCGCGCGCAAAGAGGGCGATAAATTCATGGAGTGGATGGTCAAGACCGTACAGGAAGTAACCGGTAAACCGCTATCGCTCGATACTACCAACCCCTTCGCTATGGAAGCCGGGCTGAAAGTGCACCGGGGCAGGGCGCTTCTCAACTCTATCTCGCTGGCGAGAATGGAAGAGGAACTGCCATTGGTGACGAAATATAGTTGCGATTTCATCGGTTTGCTGTGGGGAAGGGAGGGCTTGCCACGTGACGCGAACGAACGTGGCGCTATCGCCGCCGAGCTACTCTATACCGCCAGCGAAAAGGGTATTACCAACGACAATATCTGGTTCGACCCTATTGTCACCCCGGCCGTGAACATCGAGTCCAACCACGTCAAACCGTGCCTGGAGTTTATGAGCATGTTGCAGGACCTGGCGCCGGGCGCGAAATCAGCCGTAGGGCTTTCCAATGTCTCCAATGGTGCGCCGAACAATCTACGCCCGTACCTCAACCGCACCTACCTGATGATGCTGATGAAATACGATATCCACTCCGCCATCGTGGATGCCTTCGACCAGGACCTTATTGACATCGCACGCGGGAAAAGACCGGAACTGGTCAAGATAGTGCACAAAGTTATGGACGGCGAGGCGGTGGATACCGGCAAGCTCTCCGCCGAAGATGTAAAATATGTGAAGACCGTAAAGGTCCTGCTGGGCATCAACCTGTACTCTCATTCCTGGCTGGACTTTTAAAGCCGGAGTTTATCAGCGTATCGTTGTGTCTGTTGTGCTCCGGCGGATTTGACAACGGCGGCGTACGGCAGACACACTCGTTTTTCAGCCCACATCACGCTCTTGAAAAAGGGAATCATATAATTTGTAGGGGCGAGGCTCGGAGTCTGTCTCATTAATATCATTCCCGATACTAACAAGGATAGAAATGGGTGTCATTCTGGAGCGAAGCGAAGAATCTCAGAGTGGGGGAATAAGGCAACGCCTCCCCACCACCAGATTCTTCGTCGTCCCGATGCTATCGGGACTCCTCCAGAATGACAGACCAATTGTTTTGAGACAAGCTCCCAAGGGTCGCCCCTACGTTGTTGACCACCAAAACGTTTCGCTATATTCTATGCGAGGGGCTTGACCCCGCCCTTTGGGCGACCTCAAGGGTCGCCCCTACGTTGTTGTATGGACATTATCTGATGGGCTTCACCCCCACAAACACCGG
>JAUYDN010000137.1 GCA_030691775.1 Dehalococcoidia bacterium | reverse complement strand
GGACATTCTCAGCAGCACTCTGATCGCCAAACTACCTGAACTGGGTATGCTGAATCAGAGAGAAATCGGAGCTTTGGTTGGGCTGGCTCCCATAAACAGAGACAGTGGCAAATTCAGGGGCAGGCGAATGATCCAGGGAGGCAGGGCAATGGTAAGAAGGGCTCTCTACATGCCGGCGCTTTCCGCCATTCGGTTCAACCCGGCAATCCGGAGCCTGTATCTTCGTCTCATCGCCAAAGGTAAACTTCAGAAGGTAGCTCTAACTGCCTGCATGCACAAGATGCTCACCATATTAAACGCAATGGCCAAGACGAACACAGCCTGGCACAGTCATTCTACGGCATAGGCCGAAACTAAAACGCCAACACAGTTGCTACAGCTTTAGATTCCAGCCTGCGCTGGAACAAGGTTTAGTATTTAGGGTTTAGAGTTTCCGTTTTATACCGCGATATCTCTTCTGTCAAATACAGGCAGTGAAGCCACGAACAGTACCACCACTATCCCCAGCAAGACAAGTGTGTGTCCCGGGTCGAGCCCGTTCACGAGCACGTTGGGAGTGACGTGGTGATAAAACGGTGAGATAATGCGATAACCTTTGAGTGCATCCACCATCTCTGCCAGTGAATTCAAAAAATACATCACCGCTGCCAGTCCGCCTGAAACACCGATACATAACCCTCGGTTTCCCCGCCAGCACCCCAGGAAAAGCGCTACCATCCCGAAGTCCAGCGCCACCAGTAACGTGCTGAAAGTCGCCTGAGCCAGCCGCAGGTAGCTGATTTCCATATCTACGGTAACCGCGCCGATGACCAGCCCGACCAGGAAAACGAACGAGAGCACGAGAAGGGCAGTTACCATAACCCCGAATTTTTCAGCGACTACCTGCCAGCGAGGTATCGGGTTCGCCAGCAGGAAGTCAAGGGTCCCCTTCTCTTCTTCTCCGGCAATTGCCCCGCTTCCGAACCCTATGGCAAACACGAGCATAAGTAGGGGTAACATCAGGGAATACAGCTCCACGTTGAGGTAGCCGGTCGGGGTGGAGAAATCAGGCAACTGCCCGCCAAGGAAAGCTTCAAAGACATCCTTTTGTCCGCTCTGCTGGAAAAAATCGCTGAGTTGAGGCATATCCCTGACCGTCGGGTAGAAAAGGGCAATGTACAGCGCCAGTGCCACCAATCCGATTCCCCAGAATAACAATGAACGTCGCTGGTCGCGCAGGGTCTTGAGAAAAACGTTCTTAAGCATTGCTTTTGTCCTGGCTGTAGTAGGCAAGGAATATCTCTTCCAGACTTGGCTCGTGACTGACGATGTTTACTACCTCAAACTTAGCGGCGGCTTTAACACACGCATCCAATGAGCCGATAACTTCACAGTGGAGCACGTTATCGTGCATGGTAACATTACGGACGCCGGGCACCGTATTAAAACGCTCGATAGGGACAGCTTGTGCAAAGTGGATATCCAGCCGGCGTAGCGCGCGTGATTTTAGCGTCTCTACGGTCTCCACCGCCGCCAGCTTACCATTACGGATGATGCCTACACGGTCGCAGACTCGTTCCACCTCCGGCAGAATGTGTGAGGAAAGGAAGACCGTCCGTCCATCGCTCTTTGTCTCCAGTATCAAGCGGTAAAATTCCTGCTGTATTAAGGGGTCGAGTCCATTGGTCGGTTCGTCGAGAATCACCAGTTCCGGTTTGTGCATAAAAGCCTGAATCAAACCTATTTTCTGCCGGTTACCGTGGGAGAGCGTACGCAGACGGCGGGTCAGGTCGCAGTCTAACCGTTGCGCCAGCGTTGTCACGTAACTCCATTCCACACCCTGCCGCAGATTAGCCGCGAAACGTAATAGCTCGGTGCCCGTCAGATTTCCGTATATCGATAGCTCTCCGGGCAAATAGCCGATACGCCGGCGCGTTTCGATACTGCCGCGGCGGCTGTCAAACCCGAAAATGGTGGCATTACCGCGAGTGGGACGAATGTAGTCCATGAAAGTGCGGATAGTGGTCGTCTTGCCGGCGCCGTTAGGACCAAGGTAACCGAAGACCTCGCCCCGCTTCACATCCAGGTTCACATCTTCGATACCACGGTACTTGCCGTAGAATTTTGTCAGCATTGAAGTATGGATGATAGTGTTTTGGTCAGTTACCATATTGTAAATCCAGATTTTATTCTATATAATAATCCCCATACATTCAAGACGGGAGTGAAGCCTATGGCGGAACTGTTCCTCGTAGCCGACGACCTGCACAAGAGTTTTAACGACCATAAAGCTGTGAATGGCGTCACCTTCACCATCGCCAGGAATGAAATATTTGGTCTGCTGGGACCCAATGGCGCAGGGAAAACCACCACCATCCGCATGCTTTCCACTGTGCTCGACCCCGATGCTGGCGAGGTGAAAATCAGTGGGTTCTCTACGCGGGAACATCCAAACGAAGCCAGGGCTCTCATCGGCGTGTGTCCGCAAGAATTGGCACTCTACGAGGACCTTTCTGCGTTCGACAACCTGATGTTTTTCGGCAGGCTGGTGGGCATGAATAGCCGGGAGGCGAAAGCCCAGACAATGTCTAACCTGGCGATGATGGGCCTGGAGACGCGGGCAAAGGATAAGGTTTCTAAATTTTCCGGCGGTATGAAACGCCGGGTCAATCTCGGAATTGCGTTAATGGGACAACCGAAACTCCTGTTCCTCGATGAGCCGACCGTCGGCATCGACCCGCAATCGCGGAACAAAATCTTCGAGACCATCCAGGGTTTGCGGCAAAAAGGAATGACCGTGCTCTACACCACGCACTACATGGAAGAGGCTGACCGGCTCTGCGACCGCATCGCCATTATGGACGGCGGAAAAATCGTGGCAATGGATACCTCCCGCGCGTTAAAAGCAAATATAGGCGACCCGGACAAGACCACATTGGAAGATGTTTTCCTTAAACTTACGGGAAGGAGTCTGCGGGACTGAGACAGGCATCGTTGACGGTTATCGGGCGCTCATGTCTGAATCTGAGTGACGTGGGAATAAATTCGGAATAATCATCTCATAATACTACCAATGTCAAATACTGCAAATGATACAATACAGGGGAAAAAACACGAATATGATATTCATGAGCGTATATACAGTTTCGTCTTGAGAGTGATTAAATTAGCGAATTCTTTACCTAAAACCCGTTCGAATTCTGTAATTATGCCACAAGTATTAAGATGTGTTACATCAATCGGCGCTAATGACCAGGAAGCGGATGGAACTCTGACAAAAAAAGACTTCTTATTCGGTTGTGCGAACATGATGGCGGTTTGATGGAGAAAAGCCGCACAGGCAGGGACGCCTGTGCCACCATTCGGTTTGTGCCAACATGATAGCTAATGCGAATTAGTATTCCAGAATATTCGGGTTACAGGTTAGTGTTTAGAGTTTAGACACAGATGAAAAGAGCCTTGATAGTTGCATTGCGCGAACTCAAGACTTACCTGGGGGATAAGGGAGACCTCGCTTTCAGTCTACTTTTGCCCATTGCCACATTTGCCCTCATTTATGGTGCCTTCGGCGGACCGGGGCTATTCCACGGCACGGCGTTCATCGTCAACGAAGATACCGGCGTTTATGGCAAACAACTGGTGGAAAACATCGCCGCCCAAAAGAGCCTGGACGTGGAGCTACTTGCCCGCGCCGATGCGGAGACCAAGCTGGAGCGCTCCGACCTGCGGCTGGTGCTCTTGATTCCGGCGGGATTTTCGGACAGGTTACGTGGCAACCAACCGGTGCAACTCACCTTTCTGCAAAGGGGTAACGGGGGGCAGGAGGGACAGATTGTCGCCAGCATCATCAGGGGCGTGGTGAGCGAGTTGAACCAGGAGTTCCAGGTACGCGGTCAGGTAGAGGCCGCGCTCGCCGGTAAAGGCGTACCACAGGATAAAATCACACTCACTGTTTGGCAATTCGTGGAAAGGGAACGGGAGCATCCGCTGGTAGGCGTAAAGGAAATTGCCGCAGGCAGTAAACCCAATATGGTCAACCAGTTCCTGCCCGGTATCATTACGATGTACGTGCTCTTCTCTGTCAGCATCAGCGCCTCTGTTATAGTCGATGAACGCCGTAAAGGTACGCTGGAGCGTCTGCTCACCACCCGGCTCACTATCGGCGAGCTTTTCCTGGGCAAGTTCCTGGCGAGCGTATTCCGGGGTTATGTCCAGACACTGATTTTACTGGCGCTTGCCTACGCTGTCTTCCAGATTTTCACACCGTCTTCTTTTATCGAGTCGCTGGCAGTCGCACTGGTGTTCGCAATGGCGGCGAGCGCACTCGGGCTGGTGATTGCCGCCATCGCCCGAACCCAGGATGCCGCTACCTGGATTGACGTTTTCGTCACCATGTTCATGACGATGCTCGGCGGTACGTTTTTTGAAATAGGTGGAGGTACTATTCTTTATTCCTTAAGTAAGCTCTCACTGAATACCTATGCCAATGATTCTTTTAAGAACCTGATTAGCGAAGGTGGTTCAATCACGAGCCTGGGACTGGAGCTGGCTGTAATGGGGGGCGTGATTATTGCCGGTATTGCCGTTAGCCGTTTCCTGTTCAAAGCACTACCGCAGGGTAAATAACCAATGAAACAGCTGGGTAATATCTGGATACTGGCAGTTAAAGACCTGAAACGGTTTATTGCCGACCGAATGGCGCTCGGGTTTGCCATCCTTTTCCCCTTTCTTTTCGTCATCCTGTTCAATTTCATGCTCAGCGGTGTGGGCAGTGAAGATAAACGGTTGGAAATCAACCTGGCGACCCGTGAACCGGCGGGCGGTATCAGTCACGATATTATCGCCGCGCTGGAAACCAGGGACGAATCCGTCCTCAAACCCGGCGCACCGAAGATTATCTGGCTCAAAGACGTTCAGCAGGCGAGGAAAGACGTCGAGGACCGGAAGCTCAATGGCTTTGTGGTCTTCCCTGAGAATTTTACAGAAGCCGTCTTGATGGGTTATGGCTGTGACCTGGAAGTTGTTTACAATCCCTCCGACCCGCAGGCGACCGCCGCACTTTATGGCATCGCGCAAAGCATTGCTTCAAGTATCGGCACGCAACAGGTTGTGAATAACACCGTTATCGGTCTGCTGGTGGAGCAGGAGTTGCAGAAACCGGGGGCTACCGGCGACCTCGCGCAATCAATCAGGAATATCCTCAGCGGGCAGGCAAGTGCGCCTCCGCAAACGCAAATGGTCTCCTTTACCACCGATAAGATTGGGGAGGTAGAAGCAGAGAATCCTTCCAATTATGTTATCCCCGGGTACCTGGTGATGTTCGTGTTCCTTACGGCGGCGCTTTCTTCCGGGATGATGGTGAGAGAACGTCAGAACCGCACCCTGGAACGGATGCTGACCACGTCCGCGAGCCGGGGCGCCGTCATCGGGGGTATCTTTGCGGGAACTGCCATTAAAGGGCTGGTACAGATAGCTATCTTCTGGACGGTGGGCATCCTGGCGTTTAAGATAGACCTGGGTATCGCTCCCGCCGCCGTGATACTGATTTCTATCCTGATGATACTGATGTCATCCGCGTTCGGGGTGATGCTGGCGACGCTGGTCAAGACGGAAAAGAGCGCTTCCTCTATCGGTGTTCTCGCCTCGCTGATACTGGCGCCGCTGGGCGGGTGCTGGTGGCCATTATTCGTGACGCCGCGCTGGATGCAGTTCATTGCCAGGATTACACCCCACGCCTGGGCGAACATCGGCTTCAATAAACTGATGGTCTTCGGGGCGGATTTTGGGGCGGTGGTGCCAGAAATGCTGATGTTAACGGCGTTTGCAATTGCGTTCGGGGCAGTAGCACTGCTCAAGTTCCGTACCGAAGCTGAGTAAAAGATAAGCCCTGAACCTTGTGAGGCTGTCTAAAAATGGTTTTTACTACCATAACGCTTTGTTCTCATCTGGATACCAGCCTGCGCTGGTATGACAATTTGGAGACGCTAGATTCCAGCGGAAGCTGGAATCTAGCGTCTCTGTTTGTCATTGTCGGGCTTGACCCGACAATCCAGGTGATAATCGGACAACCTTGACTCTAACTATCAAGCTTGTCCTCGTTTTTGAATTCCCCTGCTCGTATCCCTTACAATACTTGCATCAGACCGAGATTGGAGCTTCCATGGACGAAAAGACCAAAGCCATTTTGTTAAAGAATCCCAATCGCTTCGTAGTCCGGGTAATCAAGGAGTTTGTGCGTACCAGCCCGCTGAACCGCTTTGAAAATTTCGAGGGTCCGATGTGGGAAGAGCCGCTGGTAGCCTTTGCCGCTGGTGACGACCCTCTTTTCAACGAGTTCAAAAGGGTAGTGGCGGACACGCATTTAACCCCACGGGAAGCACTGACTTTGCACGTTAAAGAGATACTAAAAACGGAGACACCGCCATTTGAATCGGTGAGCGTCATCTCTTATGTTTTACCTATGCCTAAAGAGACCGTTGATAGCAACGCGCGCGAGACGGAGGGACCATCTTTGCGCTGGAATATCACCCGCTGGAAGGGGCAGGAATTCAGCGCCGTACTACAAAAACACATCGTCGCCTTGCTGGAAGATGCAGGCTACTACGCGGTCGCGCCGGAGGTAGCACCACTTTATAAAATCTTCCGTACCGAAGGCGGTTTCGCTTCCAACTGGTCGCAAAGGCACGCGGCTTATGCGGCCGGGCTGGGCACCTTCAGCCTGAGCGAGGGTTTCATCACCAAAAAAGGCATCGCGCATCGCCTGGGTTCTATTATAACCAATCTTAAACTTCAGCCATCGCCCCACCCCTATACCCACCACCTGGCAAACTGCAGATTTTATGCGAAGGAAACCTGCGGCGAATGCATCGCACGGTGTCCCGGGGGTGCCATTTCAGAAAAAGGTCACGATAAACTCAAGTGTTCTGTAGTTTTATTCGAGAAGCAAAAGCCATGGTTGGAGGGGGCGCATGGGCCGGGTTATATCGGCAGGTATGCGGGTTGCGGGTTATGCCAGACGGGCGTGCCATGCGAACACCGGATTCCAGTAAGCAGGAAGAAACGAACCAAAGTACCTGCTTACTGAGGGTCTCATAATAAGATGGACTCCGAAAACCTGAACCTCTCCCTTTCGCAAAGAGCCTGCCCCGTACAAGATACGGGGGAGATTGAGAGGGATTTCAAAACCCCCTGTATCCCCCTTTTCAAAGGGGGATAATACGTACTATTATAAGACCATTAGTATCAGTTTTCAGTAGTCAGTTGTTAGTTTTCAGTCGGTCTGACGATTTGTAGCTGTTAGCAGTCGGCTGATTCCTGTTTTCCTTGACATCACCAGGCGGTTGCCTTAACATACCTTCCAACAACATGTAGGGGCGACCCTTGGAGCTTGTCTCAAAAATATCCAAGAAAGCAAATGAGTAGGGTGGGTTAGTCGAGAGTAACGAGACGTAACCCACCAGAAAACCCGGATGGTAACGGTGGGTTTCACCCACCCTTGTATGTTGCACCAGGTGGTATCATGGGATCTTGAGTGGTGCCGCAGACCGAACCACCCTGGGTCAGGAAGACCGATCTTGTAGCGTGGTCGCGGCACCCTTCAGAGAATGAGCCCGGACAG
>JAUYDN010000099.1 GCA_030691775.1 Dehalococcoidia bacterium | reverse complement strand
GATAAGACCACCTTTATGATTTCGCACCGGCTCGGTTCTGCAAGGTTGGCCGAACGTATCCTTGTTATGGATTCCTCTGAAATTGTGGAGGACGGAACACACGAACAGCTACTTGAGGCGAACGGACTATACGCAAAGATGATTTGTGTCCCGCCTTCAATCACGTGTACTTCCGCGTGGGGAATTCCGTTGCGCAATTCTTCAGCGGATACCGGGTTCACCGCTTCATCCTGCGATCCCTGAACAACTAAGACTGGCATTCTCAGCTCCGCCAGGCGAGGCCTGAGATCGACTCCGTACGCAGCTTCCATGTTACGGAGAGAACCCGTAGAGTAGATGTACAGGTCCTCATCGCTTATCCTTGAGAGAGCCTCCAGGTATCCCCTCCAGTACGTTCTTCTGAATCTCACGCGTTCGTTCTCCCGCATGGACAACACGGGAGGATCTGGAGGATGGCGGAGCTCGTCTTTGCGCCACTCAAAGAAAGCACGGTCGCCCAGCTCACGAGCCCTTTCAACCTGGCTAGCCAGGTTGCTGCCACCGCGTGGTCTCGCTGTTCCGGACATAAGGGCTGCGCTGGTTTCCACGAGAGCCAATGCGATCGTGTCTTGAGGATAGGTTAGCGCGTACAGAATCGAAATGGGCCCGCCCATGGAGTCGCCTATGACAACAGAGCGCTTTGCACCCAAGAGATCTGTCAGAGAATGAGCGTCCCTGACCAGGTCAAATAGTGTGTAGGGAGCCAGCACGTACTGCGATCGTCCAGCTGAACGACGGTCGTATAGGGTCAGTTGCACGCGGTCGAGCGGGAACAAGCCAGTGAAGACTTCAGCCGGATACCCACCCACAGCAGAGGTTAGAGTGGATGAAGGACCGCCAGCACCCCCGTGAATCAATAGCACAGGCAATCCCTGGCCGTGCACCTCATAGTAAGTTTCAACTCCGTTCAGTTTCGCCTTAGGCATCTTTACCCCTTACTGTTCTTATGAAAACTGTTCCGCGGAGGCAGTCGAGTGTCGGCTGTTTCCAATGGCTGACATGCCCGCCTATTCGAGAACACCCTCCACGACCAGCTCACTGACCTCTTCATCTGACATGCCAAGAATCTCTTTGCACACATATTCGTTGTGCTCACCTAGAAGAGGCGCGCGCCGGACTTCGCACTGCGACTTGGACAATATGAAGGGCATTCTCCAAGCGATGTACTTACCCACATCAGGGTGGTCCACCGTATGCCAGAACCCACGCGACGTCAGCTGGGGATCTTCGGTTACAAGGTCGACGGCCGAACGCAAGATGCCAGCGGGCACGTTCACCGACTGCATCAACTCTTGCACCTCTTCTGGCGTAAGAGCCACGGTGAACGATTCAACGAGTCGGTCGAGTTCAGTCTCGTGTTCCTTTCTTGATTCGTGAGTGCCGAATCTTCGGTCCTTTGTCCATCCGGGACTCCCGATGGCAAGACAAAAGCTGTGCCACTCCTCCTCAGTCGACACAGCTATCGCACACCATCTATCGTTTCCCCGACACCTGTATGCCCCATGCGGTGCCGAGTACGGCGACGAGTTCCCCTCCATTTGAGCCGATCGGCCATTCACAGTCCAATCAAGGATCAACGGTGCGAGCATGTGCGCGGAGGTCTCGAGCTGCGACACGTCGAAATACTGTCCTTTTCCCGTCCGGAGTCGGTAGTCAAGAGCCGCGAGCAGAAGAATCGTGTTGAAGTAGGGGCCGATAAAGTCGGTGTAGAAGCCGATGCTGACCGGTTCACGGTCTGGCCACCCTGTGATCGAGTTGAACCCAGCCAAGGCGGTTAGAGTAAGTCCAGCGCCTCGATGTGTCGCCAGCGGGCCGGTCTGACCCATGATGCATGAGCTCAGCATGATGATATCAGGCTTGATCTTCACCAATTCTCGGTACCCTAGCCCCATCCGTTCCATCGCGCCTCCGGCGAAGTTCTCAACGACCACGTCTGCCCAGGCAACCAGACGCTTGGCTGTTTCCAGTCCTTTGGGGTGCGCCAGGTTCAAACCGAGACTCATCTTGCCTGAACTGAAAGGGTTAGAGCCGCCACTCCGGTCGAGTCCAAGGATATCGTCTTTAAACGGTCCAGAGGCCCTTCTCGAATCGGGCCTGGTTCTGCCTTCTATTTTGATGACCTGGGCGCCGTAGTCAGAAAATGGCTTAGTCGAGATTGGCCCAACAAGGGCCCACGTGAAGTCCGCAATCTTGACATCCTCCAGTAGCTTCTTTGGCATGATCAGCCTCGTGTTCTTGTGCGTTAGATCATCCTTGAATGCGCCAACTTGGAGATCTCGTCTTGTGACAGTCTTAGCTCAAGTTCATAGATCTCACGGTTGTGCTCGCCGGGAAGCGGTGCGCGAGTCACCACAGCGGGTGGGGTAAGACTCGCTTGTGCGAAAGGACCCGGGTACCTTATCGAACCACCCAATTCCGGATGCTGTAGAGTTGACCAAAAACCTCTGGCCGACAGCTGATCGAGCCCGGCAAGGTCGGCTATCGTGCTGACCGGATATAGCAGCACCTGGTGCTCCACGCCCCCCTTGAACAGTTCGTCCTTGCTGTGGCTGGCCAGAAAGCGTGCGGTCGGTTGCTCCAAACGGTCGATAGTCCCCTGAGTTAGCTGCCTGATATCAGCCTTCTCAAAATCGAAGCCTCGGAGGAAGTCGTCTGCGAAGCCCTCGGTTTTCATCCATTCTACGAACGGTTGAGTGGTGCGAGTTGAGCGGGCGCCAAGGCCATACCTCCAATACACGAAGCCATCAAGACACCGCCAAATCTGGCGGATCCGCAGGCTCTGGTTCTGGTGCTGACCGTGGTCCCTCTGCATGGTCACTTTCAGCATGTCCCAGGCGATGACGGGCAAGTCAACAATCCATGCGACGGCCTCTTGTATAGAAACGTCAACATGCTGCCCCTCTCCCGTGAGGTTGAGTTGTCGCAGGGCCAGCAGCGCGCCTATCGCTGCTTGAGCTGACGCGTGCAAGTATGCTTGAGAGTGATGGCTCACCCGCAGCGGAGCCCTGTCTTCATTTCCGAATGGCTGCATGTACCCACTCAACGCCCAAAGCACCACATCCGATGACCTGTAATGACAATATGGCCCAGTCTGACCGAAAGGGCTAATCGAAACCATGATGAGACGTGGATTGAGTTTTTCCAGATGGGCATATCCAATACCAAGCTTGTCAAGGTACCCAGGCTCAAACGACTCGATGACAAAGTCAGTGGTCGTCACCAGCCTCTTGAATATCTCTTGCCCATCGGTACTCTCCAGGTTGAGCGTTATCCCTCGCTTGTTAGTATTGTAGGCGAACCAGTAAAGGCTCTTCTCCGGTTCCACCTCGTCATGAAAGAAAGGGCCGGTCTTTCTACCGGGATCACCACCGGGCTTTTCTATCTTGATGACGTCGGCACCGAGGTCGCTCAGCACTTTGCCACAGAACCAACCCTTTTCGTCTGTCAGGTCCAGGACACGATATGGGCTCAGCATACCTATAGGAACATCGCTCATAAGACAACCACCTCTAGGAACCCTCGTAGATACCCACGAGCAAAGCTCGTGGCACTTTAGCAATTCAAACTTCGGTTGGCCCCCATCATGACTGAATTCACGCTGTAGGATACAACATTCACCCACGCGCACAACACGTGGAACTCTGTCCTTCGGGTCCTTTAGAACTTGATGTCTGACGGTCCTTTGCTAGAGCACGGGGTAACCCAGCTCCCCGTGCCCCAGAGTCATGCAGACTTGCAGACAGCAATCGCTATTGCTTCACGCCTGTGATCTTAGCCTTCAGGTCCTGATCTATCCAAACATACTGCCAGAAGCCCTCATACCCCCATACGTGTCCGATGCCGATTTCCCCGCTATAACCCCTCAGCCATGGTTGCCAGAAGGTGTAGTTGCTAGGCAATGGCATCGGTATGACGTACACTCTCCCCATCAGGTCGAGACCCAATTGCTTAATCATCTTAGAACGTTCCGCTGGGTCGAGTGTGCTATTGATCTTATTACGAGCCTCGTTTATGTAATCATCCTGGAAAGTGGTTTTATCTGTCCAGAACCAATTGAGGTTATGGGGCGGCCTGTAGAATCTATTGAAGAAGTTGTATGGATTGCTGTTGCCGTAGGGAGCCATGTTGGTTTCGAAGCCACGCGGCGTCGCATTAACGATGTTCCAGTAAGTTGCCGGCTCGCTTGGAACTAGTGTTACATCCACGCCTACGGCTATCCAATTGTCTTTGACTATGGCTGCAACGTCTTGGTAGGAGGGAGACGGGTACATCAACATTGTCGTCTTGAACCCGTTCGGGAAGCCCGCTTCTGCCAATAGTTGTCTCGCCTTGTCTGGGTGGTATTCCCACAGTTGTTTTAAATCCGCTGGCAACTTATCATATGGCGTGAACTCATTAATGGAATCGGGTTGTAAAGGCCACGAAATCAAATCCGCATTACCACGGTAGTAGTGCTGAAGTATCGCTTGTTTGTCAATCGCCATCGATAACGCTTGCCTCACCCGCAGGTCCTTGAACTTGTCGTTGTCAATCCTCAACACCAAAATCATCGAGGCGTTCCCTTGACCCTTCTTCGACAGAATCCCCGGATTCGTTTTTTGAAGCTGTTCGGCGTCCTGCCACGCCACTCCCCAGGCGCGATCAATCTTACCGGCGCGAAGAGCTGCCAGTTGGGTTGCAGGGTCGGTAATGAAGATCTCTCTTACCTGGTCGATATAGGGCAGTCTGTTTCCAGGATAGAGCGGATCTGTCTCAAAGTAGTCCGGATTTCTCACTAGGGTTGCGGAGCTCCCCACAACCACTTCCTTTACCATGTACGGCCCAGTGCCATTAGCATCTCGCCAATCTGCACTATCCCCCATTTCGGGCGCGTAAACGAAATGACCGTACATCAGGTTCCAGAAGGCATTGGGATCTGGATCCGCGATCTCAATGCGGAGAGTGTACTTGTCTACAGCAGTCACTTTCGTGGGCGGGACTGGAAAAGCAGCGCCCGCTGTGGCTCCTATACGCTGTAATGACCACACCCAGTCAGCCGCAGTCATTTCGCGGCCGAATGCAGGCCGCTTGTTGTGGAAACGCACTCCCTTGCGTAAGTGGAAAATATACGTCGCCAAGTTGGGAATCTCCCAGCTTTCGGCCAACAGGGGGGAGTGGTATTCCATGGGAGTGTACGCCGAGTTGAACGAGATTTCCTTTGTGCCTTCAGGTCCCTTCGACCAGTCTGGCTGGGCTAAGGGTTGGTAGACCAGATGCTGCCGGATGTATTCCTGCCCCATCCCTGTTACGCCGGGGGCAGCGAAAGACCCTGTTCCGGCATTGCCAACTGTTATAGTTCCCCCATATGTCGGCCTGGCTGTGCTCGAAGGCGTTGTGGAGGTCGGCGTTTGAGTAGGTTGTGTTGGTTGCGAGGTTTCAGTCGGTTTTGAGGTTGACTGAGGTGTTTGTGTCTCTGTGGTAGTGATGGGCGATTCGGTGCGTGGTTCACAAGCTACCACCATGATCGCGATTGCCACCATGATACCTGCTATGGCCACTAGTTGTCTGTGCACGGAGCACCTCCTTTTCTTATCGACTTTTAGTTTGGTTCGTGATTCTACCACTAGCGTTGGGGACTTTGAAGCAGATAATCTCCAGAATTATTGGCACTACATATGTCCTCCTCTCTTTCTTCTCATACTCGTGGTGGAGTACCGGCCAAGACCGCCCCTCAACCGCGGATCAAGAAGATCACGAAGAGCGTCTCCAAACATGTTTACTCCGTAGACAGTTACGCTCAGCGCCAAGCCAGGCCAAAGCGCCATCCACGGGGCTACACTCATGTAGCGGCGGCCTTCACCGCTGAGCATCCCTCCCCAACTCGGGACGGGAGGCGGTACTCCAAAACCGAGAAAGCTCAGGCTCGCTTCGCCAAGAATCGCGCCAACCACATGTGTACTCGATACGATTATGATTACCGGCATGATGTTCGGAAGTATATGCTTGACGAGAGTGGTTAGGGTCGAGCAACCGGCGACCTGGGCGGCGTCTATATAGACATTGCGCCTGATTCCCATGACGACGCTTCGAATCGTTCTCGAGCCGGCGATTCCTCCAGCCACACCAAGCACCACGACTACCTGCGTAAGGCCAGGACCAGTGAGCGACATTACGCTCAGATACATGATCAACGCAGGAAAACACATCCATGTGTCCACGAACCTTTGCACTATCAGATCCAACTTACCACCGATGAAGCCCGAGGTAACGCCGATCAATAGAGATACTAGGGTGTTGATGGCTGTAGCTCCGACACCGACGATCATCGAGATCTGAGCCCCGTATATGACACGGCTAAGGATATCTCTACCCATCTGATCGGTCCCCATTAGATGCTTCGCGGTGGAAGACTGCAACGAGTCGCCTAGATGGACTTCGTTCATTCCGTAAGGTGCTATAAACGTGGCGAAGATGCCAACGAGAAACATCACTAGCGCGATCGCACCGCCCACACTGCCTAGGGGTTTTTCCCTCAGCAACCTTACAAACAGCTCTACCCAAAAAGACGAGCGTCTCTTTGTTTTGCGTTCGACGGATTCCATGGTTGGAATTGCCTCAGTCATTCGACTCTCGCTCTACCTGTAATGAATCCTAGGATCTAAGTACCCGTATGTGATGTCAACAGACAGATTGCATAGGAGCACAAACCCGGCGACAAACAGATTAGCACCGGAGATTATCGGGTAATCCCTCTTGGTCAAAGCATCTACGAGCAGCCGGCCCATCCCGGGCAAGTTAAAAATCTGCTCAATGATAACCGTGCCCGATATCAGCACTGGAATATTCATTCCTATCATCGTGATAACTGGCATGAGTGCATTCTTCATCGCATGCCTCGCAACCACAGTCCGCTCCTTGAGCCCTTTTGCCCACGCTGTCCTGATATAGTCTTGTTTTAGGGTTTCCAGCATCATGGTACGCACCATCCTCATGGACGTTCCAGAAGCTGCCAAACCCATTATTAAAGCAGGTATGATTATCCCCTTCAGATTACCTAACGGATCTTGGGTAAGCGCAACGAACTCAAGAGGTGGAGTCCATTGCCACCATATAGACGGAAACACCATTACTAAAGTTGCTAACCAGAAACTCGGGACACACATGAAAAGAATCGCCGCACTTCTTCCAATATAGTCTGCGCCAGTATCCTGGCGCACAGCCGAAAGCACGCCCACCGGAATAGCCACTAGCTGTCCGATAACTATCGCCAGTATGCCAAGTTCAATGCTCACGGGAAGACGTGCTTTTATCTCCTCGACAAGCGGCCGGCGCGTCCAGAGTGATGATCCCAAGTCTCCCTGTAAGAGGTTACCAACCCATCGCACATATTGCAGGTGGATGGGCACATCGAGTCCGAGCATATTCCTCAGCTTCTCGACGTCTACGTCCTCAGCGCCAATATTACGTGCTGCAAGTAAATCAACGACGTTCCCCGGAATCAATCGAATGAGAAAAAAGACAACAAACGTCACCAGGATAATCGTGGGTACTATTAGTAAGAGCCGTCTAACGATATACGCATACATTCATAACTTCCTGTGTCACCGGACAACTTCCTGGTGACGTTTGTGTTTCACAGATTGGACACACTGCTTGCGCAAGACGCAAGAAGGAGTCGCCTATCTCTTGGGTGGTCGCTTTTCTAAGAATGCGTCCACAGTCTCTTCAAAGTATGGCAGATTGCTTACATGACTCAATCCAAAAGATTCAAACATCTGTGCTTGTTCCAGACTAGCTCCCTGCCCGTACCACAAGCCGCGCTTGTTGAACCGGTTACATATGACCGAGTTCTCGCAGATTTCTTTAGCCATATCCAAACTTGCTTTCATCAGCTGGGCGTGCGGAACCACCTTGTTCACCCAACCGATCTCCAAAGCCTCTTTTGCATCAAACCACCTAGCTGTATAAGCCAATTCGGCCGCTTTACGGATTCCGATCATGCGTGGCAAATAATAAGTAGAGCCCCACTCGAGAATCAAGCCTATCTTTGAGAACCTGAAGCTGAAAGTGGCTTCCTCTGAGGCGATGACGATGTCGGCATGACAGAGAAAGGTGCAACCGGCGCCTACAGAAATGCCGTTAACCGCGGCGATAACTGGCACTTTCATTTGCTCGAGTTGCACTGAACGTCGGGGGGCTATTCCCCACCCCCTCGTTGGATCAATACCTTCCCTCTTCCTTTCCTCAATGCCAGCTTTGAATCCTTCTCGGTAGTCGACCCCGGCGAAGAAACCTCGGCCTTTCCCTGTCACGATCAGACATTTGATTGTAGGGTCATTATCCACTTCAACCAGTGCGTCAGTGAAATCTTGTCTCATTTGAGGATTCAAGGCATTCAGTTTCTCTGGGCGGTTGAACGTGATGGTCGCGATGTTTCCCTTTTTCTCCAGAATGACAAGCTTGTATTCCTTCTTGGTTGACACCATTTAAAACCTCCTTCTTATTGGATAAATTTAGTGCCAATTGGTTGGGATCCTCTCGCTTTAATCCCTCCTTTCAATCACAGCATTTCGTGGCGTCGTTTTATCCTGGGTTCTACTGAATCTTAGTTGTTCTTGCCTCATTTTACCCTCATTTGAGACAGGCTGGTTTCTATCTTTTTCCGACTGTGAAACCCGCGCTTAACAAGTTTCTTACGCTTGGTGACAGTCTTGATGCCCACACTCGGTAACGTAGTCTCTGGTATCGGCACACTAGCCTTAATTGGTATTCTGGCTGTTACTTCGTAAGGTTGCTCACAAACATCCTTCCAATTTCGGAGAGGGAACTTGATACCAGCTACACTCGCTGGAGTCTGGTCATTGAGACTCATATGTGGACGGAAAAAGTTGTAGTGAACCAGCCAGCCGTCAAGGTACTTTCTAGCAGACCCCTCAGTGTGCAACCCACGCATCACCTTTGTGCGGGACTTGATTGTACCGTGAAACCGCTCAATATAGTTGGTATTGTTTTCCACATCAAACGGAGCACCTTGCTTGTGAGTTGTGTCTGCTCCGAATATCCGCTCAATCCCTTCCAAGTAGGCTCTGAGCTTATCTGTGTAAATGATTCGTGGCATTTTACCCGTTCGCTCGTAAGCCAACTTCATTAGCTGTTCAGCATCTTTGGAAGTGCGAGTGTATGACATATGAGTGGCTATCAGGAATCTGGTATCAGAATCTATGATGTCCCACAGCCAGATATTTTTACCGTCAATGTCCAAAACAGTCTCATCGGCAATCCAAACTGAACCAACATTGGGATAATGCTTTTTTGACTCGGTCACAGCCAAGTCCGTAAATCGGTTTACCCAGTTCAGGACTGTTACGTCCGAGATGTAGTCGTTATGTTGTTGTATGAAATTGCGCCGTATCTCTTTGAGACTCATACCCTCAAAGTACATTGAGATAGCATCGGCTACTTTGGACGTGGAGTACTGCATCTTGGGGATAGCATCGGGATTAGAGAACTTACGTTTGCAGTCGTTACAGTAGTAGTATTGGGTATCTTTGTACTTGCCGTATTTGATTATGTTCTCAGATAAGCAATATTTACAACTCATAACCCACACCATTTCGCTAGAGCAGAGAATATCAATGCTGCCACTATACTAAATAGGATTAGAAATATCTGGGAATAAAAATCTCCTCTATCTTTTGTACTGAATGTCGCCATCGCTTCTTCAACGCTATTGCCTATTCCGTTAGTTAAAACGACTTTCAATATATAATTTCTATTCGGACTTAAATTACCAAGCACAATAGCCCTTCTTTTCCCTGATGTCCAAGGACCACCAAAATATCTACGCATCCACTTAGCATTTGTAATATTGACAGTATCTTTACCCTCTTTTAGACGATTACCATCCAAATCTAACAAACGCCACTTTATACTCCATATATCATCATGGTGTTCGACATTTCTTATTGGTCTTAAAGCAAGAGTGAAATGTATATCATCATCCCAAAAATATGGAATCAAACCTATTGTTCTCCTAATATTATCCTTGTCGTGTAGGAGACATATCAGATAATCGTTCCATTTCAGTGGCTTAAACTTAACCATTAGTCCTCTCACATAGGCAAGGGCAAAACTAATCATGATTTGCCTCCCTTGCCTTTGAGAAGATTATACCACCAACTATGATTGAGTAAAAGGTTATCCTGACCTCTGTTGACAATGTGACAGAATTATGCAGGTATAAAACTTTGAGAGATAAATGAAAGTGCATAGCGACCGCTATCCATTTTTGTCATTTTCTCTCCTGATGGTGACTCCCCCAAGAGTCACCCTCGCGCTTATTCGACCGTCAACTCGGGCTGTTCTCTTTTAATCGCACAGCGTGATTGCCTTGCCCTCCGCACGCACGTTTTCGTCGGGCACGCCGAGCATCCTCAAGATCTCCAGCGTCAATTGGTCAGCATGCTGTTCCAAGGTGTAACGGCCTTTAAGTAGAAGATACCTTCTAACCCACATGGTGACCAAGTAGCTGATCACCTGAGCCGCATGACTGACGTCGCTGACTTTGAAAACCCCCGCCTTCACACCATCATTGAGCAATTTTTCGAACATAGTTACACGCCGGAGCGCCAGATTCAAGAACAGCTCTTGGTCACCTGATTGCAGGTGGACCATTTCCTGGTTTAGAACGTTGTGCAAATCATGGTATTCGGCCAATAAACGCGAGAGGTACCGTATCGTTTCGGCAAGCGCATATGCGGGGTCGGCTGGCCGCAAGGTCTCCACAAAGGACTCGCTGGCCCCGTAGATATGGACCACAGAGTAGTCGAGCATCATCCGGAGTATGTCGCTCTTCGAACCCAAGTAGTGGTACATCGTACCTGAACCCATGCCGCAAGCGTCAGCCAACTGCCGGGTAGTCGTCCTGTGATATCCGTTTCTGGCGAAAACCCGAGCCGCGGTATGCAGAAGCTCCAGACGGCGCTGCTCAACCAGTGCCTGATTCCGGCTGTAGCTACGAATGTCACTCAATGTCGCAGACCCACTTTCACGTTTTCGAGCAATCGCTTGGTCGACATTAAGGTTACCATGAGGAAGGCAATCTGTCAATACCCAATTCCACGTAATTTCAAGGGGCTTCGTCTGCCAAAATGATCCCGCCACGTATCGCATAGGCAGTTAATTGCCGTGCCCGCGCCAACTCTAGCAGGGTGCTGAAAAAGTCTCTTGGGGGTAGCTGACTTAGCCTGCGGGTTGTGGTAGATTAGAGCCAACGAGATAATCGGAGGCTTAGATGCGTGGCAAAGCAGATGCGCAGGTGACGATGCTCAGTCTGGTGACGGCCGACCAGTTAGTGCCTGAAGACCACCCTATACGTCAAATCAAACCGATTGTGGATAACGCTCTGCGGGAGCTGTCTCCTACGTTCAGCCGGATGTATGCCGAGACAGGTCGGCCTTCAATACCACCCGAGCACCTGCTCAAAGCATGTCTACTAATTGCCCTGTACTCGGTGCGCAGTGAGCGCCAGTTCTGTGAACGACTACAGTACGACCTGCTGTTCAAGTGGTTTCTGGACCTCAACATAATAGACCCGGCGTTTGATGCCTCGACCTTCTCCAAGAACAAGGAGAGACTGCTAGAGCATGACGTGGCGAGGGAGTTCCTGGTAGTGGTACTGGAAGAGGCGCGGCGGCGCAGGCTGCTATCAGAGGACCACTTCACCGTAGATGGCACGTTACTGGAGGCGTGGGCATCCTTGAAGAGTTTTCGTCCCAAGGATGCGGGCAATGACACACCCACTACCGGGGAGAAGAATCCCAGCGTAGACTTCCATGGGGAACAGCGGACGAATGATACTCACCAATCGACTACGGACCCCGAGGCGTGGCTGGCCAGGAAGGGACGTGGTAAGGAAGCCAAGCTATGTTTTGCCGGCCACGTCCTGATGGAGAACCGCAATGGCATGGTAGTAGATGTCACCTTTACTCAGGCTACCGGCACGGCGGAACGTGACGCGGCGCTGGACATGCTGGAGGGAGTGCCGGTGTCACGCCGGATTACCGTCGGGGCAGACAAGGGCTACGACACACAGGATTTCGTCACCATGTGCCGTAGAATGAACATCACGCCCCATGTAGCCCGCCGCCAGACTTCGAAGGTGGATGGACGCACCACCCGCCATACGGGTTATCAAGCCAGTCAGCGGATACGCAAGCGTGTCGAGGAGATATTTGGCTGGGTGAAGACAGTCGGCGGAGGTCGCAAGCTCAGGTATAAGGGGTTGGTGCGCAACCGGCTCTGGTGGGAGCTCACCGCTGTGGCCTACAACCTGGTGAGGATGGCCAAACTTGCCTTGGCCATGCCCGCTGGGGGTGAACTATGCCTAATAAACTGAAACCGGGCTCGAAACACCAGTTTTAGCCCCTTCCAGCGACTTCGAAAACTAAAAAGCAGTGAGGAATTATCAACAAAGAGGCATCAGGGCTGAAGAAATGCCCACCAACACCCGTTTTTCAGCACCCTGCTAGTACTACTGCGTTAAGTACCCAAAGTCAGCTTGGAACTGCTCTCCCTCTTTACCTTTCATGACCGAGACATCGAAGCAATAATATATGTTGGCATATGTCGTCGAATGCAACATAACGTAGTAGTACTAGTGCAAGCTGTAACATAAACCCCAGTCCGGCCAGCACAAGGAGGCTGCCACCAAATTGCGGCCAGCGCAGGGCGACCAGGGTAGCTACTATTACGACCAACATTTGAGCCGCGTGCGAAAGGGCGCCAAGCCAGTCGCGCATGATGACCTCTTCACCGGCGACGATGCCCAGGACTGAGGCGGCCAGCGTGGATAGTGCTACAGCCACCCACCCCATGACACGCTGACGCTTTTCCATTTGAGCAGAAGTAGTTTCAGACATGGCGTAGTTCTCTGTGTTCCAATTATACACATGGGCTGGTTTCTTGTCAGCACTAACCTCATTTACCTTGCTGCATCTCGGGGGCACCGGTGACCGCAACCCTATTTCAAAACCACCTCCCTCTCGATTGTCGTAACTACATTCCGCACGGACAGGGGTTCATAACACAACATGACGAAATGTGCAGTCTCGAATGGTGACTATACTTCGGCAAACGCCGATAATTACGACTTGAACATTGAGAACCCGTGTATTTATATTTGTTGCGATTGACTACACCAGCGCCGCCACCGCAACAATTCTCGGTATCCTGGTTTCAATCTCTTCTTCCTTGACGGCGGCGACTTCAATGTGAAGGGCACAGTCATAGTACAGCTGTCGGGTTCTCCTTAGTAGTGCTTCTCCAGCTACTTTATCCCGGCGCAATCTATCGCATGCCCGCTGGAAACGCCGCTGACGTGTTTTCACAGTGGCTTCGGCAAGACGGCTAAGTCCCCCGTCGGCATCCAAGTGAGGTAATTGCACACGCAATCGTTCCAATCCGTCGCGAACGTATTTTTGCCCTGGGCTAAGCGGACTCTTGGTGCGGCTTTGTTTCCATAGCTCGTCGACATCATTTGTGAGTTTCAGCTTCACCGTTGTTAGAATGCCATTTAGGTTTCTAGGAAGCTCCGCCGGTAACTCCTCTGGCCCGCATTTCAAAAGATTAAGTGCGTCAAGAGTGTCAATGTCTACAGACTGGTCATCGAGATTACGCACATACAGATGCAGGAAGTCACCGGCACGGCACAATACAAGCACTTTTTTTTCGCCCGTCGAACGGGCTGTGCGGATGCCATCTCGCAAGTTCTTAATGCGGTCATATTCTGCAGGCGCTTTCTCCCGTAAATCCCGGAAGAACTCCTCAGCTTCCGCCAGCGTGACTCCGACCAGGTCAGTTTCTCCTGCTTCAAAAGCGCCCAAGTGTCTGCCGCCTTTTTCCTCGTAGACTGCATAGACTGCCTCAGTATTTACCTTCTCCTTGTTATCAAGTACTTGTGAATCAAGCCCCAATATCTCATTGAACTCACTGATTCTTGCCCGTAGCTTCTCGCTTAACCCCAGCTCATGCTCTGCGGCCTTTTCTGGCAAGAAATTGAAGGCGAAAATCCTGTCATGGTTAGAGCCGACGCGGTCGATGCGTCCAAACCGTTGAATTAACCGGACGGGATTCCAATGCAGGTCATAGTTGACGACCTGGTGGCAGTCTTGTAGGTTTAGACCTTCGGATAATACATCCGTAGCAATCAATAGATGCAGTTCCTGACCCCGCCCAGGAGCGTATTCATTGGCTTCTGGTGCGAAACGCCTGACAACACTCATCTTGTTCTCGGTTTCGCCGGTAACCAAAGCGGCATGCGAGCGTAGGGCAGTTGGCAGATTGTCCATCAGGTACTTGGCTGTATCCTCATATTGAGTGAAGAGAATGACTTTCCCTTTCTGTCTTAATTTTAGCAGCTGTTTCATAAGGGTCTTCAGCTTGTCGTCGTTTGAAGCGGGAATCTTTGCAGTGCTCACCATTTCATTGATGTCACGGAAAGTGTCTAGGTCGTGCTCCACGTCAGCGCGCAGGTGCTCCTTCTCGAAGGCGTCGATGTCATAATGAAAGCCACGTTGCTCTTCGAATTCTTCAAGCGCATTGAGAAAGGACTGTAACGCTTCTTCGGTATCATCCCGGTCAATTTCTAATAGGTCGGCGGCCCTTTCACCGGCAGCGATTTTCCCGTTACTGAGTGCCGCCAAGAAGTTCTCATGCACAGTTACCTGCCGGCCGATGCTTTTGCGAAAAGCCTCCACGGAGCTTTCGAGACGCTTAAAAAGGCTAGTGCGGATAAGTCCGCGCAGGTTCTTCCCGGCTCTCACCAGTCTCTTATAACGAGCGTCGTTTTTCCACTCCGGTTTGACGTAATTCCATAGCCCATACCGAGCGTAGGTAAGCGCTCTGGGGTCGGACGCCGGCGCCGGCTCGTCCTCGAGTGTTTCCTCACTGATACTGGTTTTACGCCTGTGCAGCAAAGCCACAATCTGGTCGTAGAGCGATTTGCCGAAGAGATTACCGTATACGTCGTCAATGCAGTAATCGATTGTCTCCAATTCCCGTAAGGGGAAGAATTTCTTAGATAGTGTGCCCGCCGCATCATAGAAGCGGAGGTAGGCACGTTTCTCGCTGTTGAGGTAAGGTTGGAAGTTGTGAGTATCTACCGCTTTATCAGTGTTCTCGTCGTACCCGTACCAGCGGAGTAATTGCCAACGGGTCCGTCTTACGAGCATGTGGACCAATAGGTCGGAGAGCCGCCGTTCTCCATCCTCCACTCGTTTGAAATACTGCTTCAGATTGCGGGGCTCGACCGGTATCATCGTCGTCTCGTTGTGGTGGAACAATTTTAGCTGGTTATAAATGTCCAGCGCCGATTTGTTGTAGGGAGTGGCAGTGAGCAATAGAACCTTCCGGTCCGTGCCCTCCATCAGGAAGTCCGAGAGTACCCGATAGCGCTGGCTATCTGAATACCGGAAGTTGTGACTTTCATCAATAAGCACGAAGCCGCAGTGCTGCACCAGTTCTTCGTCCAGCCCGGAGATTTTCCTGTCTGCGCCTTCCGCAGACTGTTCCCGCAGCATACTCATGGAAACGATTTCCGCATTGAGGAACCACATCTTGCTGTACTTTTCCCACATCTCCACGAGTGCGTTGGGACAAATGATGAGCGGCCGGCGTTTTTCTGATTCATAATAGAAGCGGGCAACGGCCGAGCCAACAAAAGTCTTCCCTACACCCACCACATCTGCCACGAAGGCCCCTCCGTACTGGTCGACCATGCGGATTGCTTGCTGTACCGCCACTTTTTGATATGCCGCGAGCGGAATCTCTTCCGGCAAAATCAGTTTCGAACCATCACCTTCGAGTCTGCTCCGCACCAGTTCGAAGAGCATCTTCAGGTAGACATCGTACGGGCGGGCGACGGTAAGGGCCCAGCTTTCCTTTAATTCATTCATCAGCTCTGTTGAGAATGGCTTTGCATCTGCCCAGAGCCTATCAAACCACGTGCACAAGTCGCGGTGGAGCCCTTCACCAGTCATAACATTTGCGTCGTCGTCTACCTGAACATTGAGCTCACTGTTTACGGTCAGGCCAGGCTCAGTGAGATTGCTGGAGCCGACAATACCGATGCCCTTAGAATTGGGCTGGGGATGCCGATAGTCGAAAATGTAGGCTTTGGCGTGCAATGTCCCACGTGTGTAGACCTTGACTTCGATTTTGCCAGACGTAATAAGCTCAGCGAGCGTGGCGATTGTCTTTTCTTCGCGCTCGCCGGGTTGCAGCTCGCTGATTTCTTGACGGATACTGGTTACAGTCTCCCCGATTGCCCGTTCCACGGCTACAAACCGCTGTTCTCTCAGTTTCTCTTCAATTAGCTCGCGGCGGCGGTAACCGAGCGCCAGTTGCTCAATGGTCTCTTTGCTACTGGTGGTGCCAATAAGCAATTGCAGCTTGTCGAGTTTACCTATTTTGTCCGCGAGGGCGTTGAACCCGGAAATGAAGAAATAGCCCACCGCGAATCGCGCCACCGTAGCGTGTGGAATGAGCTCACTGAGAGCGTCAGAAAGGCGTAAGTCCTGGTTATCTATCAGCCGGTCAGTCATCCCATTTATCTCCTTGAACGCCGCCCCAGATGTCCTTCCCCGCCCATACGTAATAGCCAGGTTTATCTGTAACCGAGCGGAACCTTTCCCTGGGCACGCCATTAGGCAAATGTTTCTCGGCACTAATGCTGCGCAGTTTCTCGTGTTTTTTCTTAAATGCATCTCGCCGGTCCGGCACTGTCTCTTCTTCGATAACGCGCTTCAGGTGCCGGGCTTGATTGCCATTTTCAGCTTCACGCTGGTAGTCTTTGTCTCCTATTGCTTGCCCAATCTCCAAGGCAGCTTCGTATGCAGCTCTCACGCGTCTGTCCTGCCATAGTTCGGCTGCCCACACATCCAGACTGATGGGGCCACCTTTGTGTTTGTTTTCCAGCCACCACTCAGCCTTTTCCCTGAGCCACCATTCATACGCCGTGAGGAAATCTTTATCACCGAAGGGTTCTTCCCAACGCCGTTTGTAAGCCGGATTTTCTACCTGTCCAATAAATTCTTCCTCCGCAATGGCATCGAGGCGCGCCTGCCAAAGTCTTCTTTGCTCCACGCTCCAGTCAGGTGGAGAGGATTGGTTGTTCTGCACCAGACGATAGGGACGTTCTATACGGTCGATGGCTTGGGGTTGCGGAGGGCCATGCAGGTTTACCGCAGGGTGGTTTAGGGGCAGTATCTGATAGGCGCCGTACATCAGCCAGTCCATTTCTTCTTGTAAGGCAATCATCTGTCTGCGGATGGTATGCATTTCATCAATTGCCCAACGCCATGCCCTAAGCAGCTCGCTTGCCGTTCTCCACTTGAGGTTCAGAGCGGGATGAGGCAACTGGTAACCTCGGATGCCGCCGTACCAGTCTGTATAGGCTTCGCGCGGCATCTCGAAGAGCTTACGCGGATGGAGACCCGGGACGAGTGCTCCAAGTACGGAGCATTTTCCCGCCAGCAAACTGGTACGTTCTTTCACGTGATTGTCTTCCAGGAGTAGGCGGGGTACCGACAGTTGTTCTACTTTGCCTCCCGCGAATTCGTAGTAGTTATCAGTTTCAGGGTTACTACTTTCCCTCTTACAGAAACAGATTTGCCTAAGGTAGAAGAGTGCAGAGGAAGAGTTGAGTAGGGCGAGAAATAACTTCGGGTCCCCAATTGCGCCAGGGATGAAGTCATTTATTGAACGATTCGTCTGCAGACCGAGTACCCCGTCACATGCCGAAATGTGAGTCGCAATGAAAGCCCAAATAATGCGAACTTCACTACCCGCCCTCTTCTGGTCGTAGTATTCATAACGGTACCAGGGTTCTCCCTTCTTCATGCCTTGTTGAAACAGCATTCCCTGACGGTTTTCCAGACATCCCCGAAATCTAGCGAAATACTTGCTTGCTCCGGCAGACAACAGTTCCGGTTCAAGTAAAAGTCCATCATCGCTAAATGGGTGGATAGCCAATTGAGAAGGAGTAACACTCCAATCACGCAGCTCTTCTCCCAGGACAAATAATCTGGCTAAATCTTTCAAAAGGAACCTTCGGCTAGAATCAAACGGTAAAACGAACACAGCGTCTTTTCCTGAAACTGTGGAGTAACTAACCGAGTAGGGAGAATATCCGTCAAGCATTGAAGAACCTTCTTCCATGGAGTCCTTCAGATTCGTACCTGCCGCGTTCAATGACCACGGATGTGCTCGAGCTACGTCCTCAGTCCATTCAGCGACCTCCATCCGTTTGCCTTTGAAAGTGGGGTTCTCCCAACCGTCTTCAATCTCAGCCCACAACTCGGTTTCTTCCGCTTCCTCATGCAGTTGGCCCATGCCTGGTTTAGTACCGCACAAATACGTAGTCAGTTTCGGTCTATTTGCCACGGTGTACCCGAGAAGAATACAGGTGGGCGTGCCATGTCCTGGGAACATCAGCCCGGAGCAATCAACCACGTTCTGCAGTTCCATCTGCTGGAAAACCTGCTCCACTAAAGGTTTTCCAAAATCACGCGTGGCAAAGGCGTTTGATACAATGTAACCGAGTTGCCCACCCTTCCGCAGCAACTTACTAAGCGCGAGTTCGGTAAAGGGCGCCAGCAGGTGGTATTTCTTGTAACAGCTCGTTGGCCAGCGCCTCCGGTACTGTTCGCGTTTTTCCGGGTTGCGGGCGGTAACAAAAGGCGGATTTCCTACAATGACATCAAAGCCTTTCTTGTTATCACCATTGCCGCTGCGTGCAGGGTCAAATGCCTCGGCAAAGTCCAGTTCCCAGATGAAAGAGACACCAAGCTGCTTGCGGATAGCATCAAAGCGGCGGGTGTGCTCCCAGGCTTCTGCAACCGGCTGATTTGCCTGCCCCATCGCTGTACGGCAGTGCTTCAGCAAGTCATCAATTTCCTGCAGGCGCATCTTAATATAAGTGACTCTTAATCGTTGTTGGGCGCTCACCATTTCGTCGAGCATAGGCAGGTCCGCGCCGGTTTCCAGCCGCTCTGCCTCAAGCAACCGTTCCAGCAGCCGTAATTGCAGTACAATAATTTGCCGCTCCAAATCACGTTTGCCTTCCGGCGTTTGTGATTCGTAGTAAGAACGTTTCCTGGCAGTCAATTCGCTGGTAAGGTCATCATGACGCTGATTTTTGACATCCCAATTACGACCAAAGATTTGGTCAATGAGCGAATCACCTACTCGTATGCGGAACGTCAGGTTTGGCAGCGGTTCTATCTGCGATATACGCTCGATAAGAGGCAGCCTCTCGTCAGTCTCATAGTCTACCACAAGCGATAGCCAGAGACGCAATTCGCATATCTGCACTGCCTGCTCCTGGATATCTACGCCGTAAAGGCATTCTTCAATAACACGTTTTTTGAGGTCGTGGGCATAGTTGAGGTGTTGAATGTAGTCCCTGCCTTTGATGCGTAAATCCAGTAAAGAGACTAGCTTTACCACTTCCTGGAGCAAACCCACCGGGAAAGCACCGGAACCCACGGCGGGGTCGCAGGCACGTATTTGAACGGCTGCCTCGCGTAACTTTTCAGCATCCTTGACGGACATCAGTCCGACTAATTCCTTTTCCTCATCACTGGACAACTGCTGGGCAGGCAGGTATTCCACCAATTCCTTTACGACTCGTTCGGCGATGCCCGTCCGGCTGGCAAGATAGCGGCGGAAAACTGCCTGGCAAATAAAATGGACGACGCAACGAGGAGTGTAATAACTACCCGTGGCTTTGCGCCGGTCAGGAGCATTAGTTTCCGGCTCGTTTTCCGAAGTGAGCACGAACGTCTCAAAAATCGTGCCAATGACCTCCGGGTTAATTGCCACTTCGACATCGAGAGGCGTGTCTTCCGTGGTCGTGAAATTGTAACGCTCCAGAAAATCCTCAAAAACAGAGTAGAGAGCCTGATTTGGGAGGCGCAGTCGCTCATCGATGGGAGGATTGGCTGTTCCATAGGACAGCGGCAGGTCAAAGAGGCCGCCGTTTAAGAACGGGAGCGCTTCATCTTTACCGTCATCTGTGTGAGGACGCTGAGCGGCACGATGAGATAGAGCACGGAATAGGGGCAACAAACGTTCCCGGTAAAATGTATCCTGCCCATGGTCTGCCTCGTAGCACTTACGGAAACGTAAATAAAGATAGGCTGGCTCTCCATTCAGCCAGTTCTTTTTCTGTACGAAGTAGAGGAAGACGAGCCGGTCCATAAGAAGTTGCGCCTGGCATAAAGCTTCTGGCTCTGTTTTCAGCAAGGCAGGATTATTCTTCAGCAGGGCGTTGGTCAGGTCAGCGACTACGCTGACAAAGGATTTCAGGAATCCCCTGGTTACTTCACTGATGCGGAAGGCTTCATCACAGCGTTCTTGCATTTCCAGTACCGAAACCTGCTCACTGGGTTGAATCGCAATGCGGGCAAGACGTTCGGCAGTGGTGCGAAGGCGGGTCTCGGTGTGTTCTTCTCCCAGGTCAACAACAAAGCGACGGAGCTGTTTACGCCGTTCTAGGCGCTCATCGTAACGGACGTGTACGAAATGCCAGAGCCGGTGTGCTGGCTCGGTAAAGACAATCAAACTGTGAGGCTCGGTTGCCAGGATTTTCGAGGTAATCTGCCGTTCTCGGCTGAACATGTGCGATTCTGGAATAACTACGTAGAAAACATTAAAGGCACCATGTCTCGCGGCAAGACGGAAGTCGGAAACATCTCGCTTTACAGACTCAGTCCAATCCACAGTTGAGTGCGGCTCATTGGCATAACTGAACCCCAGCGCTTCAAACAGCGCAAGAAGGGCATCATAGCCATTGAGGGCCCGAAGCTGCTGTTGGACTTGGTCGGCGACATTCATTAAGACTCCTGTGCTTCGAAGGGAAAATGACTGCACTCCGAGGGACTGGGCAACCGCTCAATCAGCCCATTCAGTTTTTGCCCAGTCCAACAGTTCGTCCTCTCTGATTTTGATTTGTCCTAGTCCCCATCGAGAACTCTCTACTTGGTCTGCTGCCTTCCCGGCTATCAACAGGCCGGTCTTGCGATATTCCTCGGACTTCTTCGACGGACTGAGGGCACGAAGTTTGGAGTTCAACTTAGGGGGAAGCAACAATAAATTTCCCAGGCGGTCCACCTTATCACTTCCTGAACTCTGAGGGAGAATGTGTTCAATAGAATCCGAGGCGTTAGCTATCCAGATATGATTCCATTGTTCGTTGTTGAAATTCTGTCCTGCCTTCTTCGTGAGATGCTCTTCATACCTGAAAAGAAAATATCGTAGTTCTTCCTGCCAACCGTTATAGCGGTCGGCGCTACGGAGGTTCTCTAAGGCTTCAGTAATCGGGTACTGGGCTCCAATACTCGACAATTCCTTCAGAATTGCGTCTCGGTCCAGGTTTTCATTCGCGACCCTCCAAGCAAGCCGAATGTAGTCTCCAACGGCGTAGCGTGCGTCCAAGCCAAACATGCCGTACATGCGGAATGCAACGTTTTCCCACCGGCGAAGCACCTCTGTCCTATCCCCATCGGTCAAATCGCGGCGAATATGTATTGCAGCAGCGACCAAGCGTGCTTGCACAATCCTCGTAACACCTCTAGTCCGGCGGTCGCCGAGCACTTTGTCCATTGCTGCAGTCACCGTTTTCAGCCAGTTGGTAATCTCGATTACGTCTGCAGTACTAGCCTTGGCCCGCGTCCGTAATATATTTGCAGCATCCTCCTCACTGGGGAGTCGGCTCGGAGCAGCTTTTTCACGCAGACATGCAGCGAAACGAAGCGATTCTGTACTCATCCCTATTCGCAATCCGACGCATCTGTAGATGTCACTCCAAAGAGTATGAACTTCTCTTGTAATCTCAGGACTGTTCTCCTTAGCTTCAAACACGATGGCCATTAGCATACTCTTCAGACGGTCAAACCAAGAGACTTCAAGACCACGGCTGTTCAACACTTCGAAAACGGTGTAAACCAGCGCTTCGTCACTAATTTCGTGGAACACGAATGTCAGTCGGTTCTTGAGCAGACTAACCAAGTCGATAACTGGTAGGCCCTCTTTACTACAGGACATTAGAAATTGCTCGCATTCCTCAATGGCGAGCAAAAGTTCGCGGTCTGATTGGGTAGTCGCCAAATCCGAGCTTGGGTGATTTCCCGTTCTCAGATAATCGGCAAAGTAGTTACTGATATCGTGGTTCGTCTGCAAGAGCAATAGCGAGGCTTTGTCCGGCTTAACTAGAGTCTCATCGAGTTCGCGGCCAACTCTATCTCCCTCTTGGTCCGAACGATTCACAATCTTCGCAATTGCTTTCAAAAGCAGAATGACAGTTGTTATCCGTTGCTGACCGTCAACAATTTCAACCACTTGGTGTTCGTCGGTTCCAATCATGCGCCTCTCACGGCGGAGTCCGACTACTGTGGCCATGAAGTGCTGGCGGTCACCCTCGGCACGCCATGTGTTGACGATGTCGTTAAACAAATCTTGTCTGTGCCTGGAGTGCCAACTGTAAGCGCGCTGATATTGAGGAATCCGGAAAAGACGCTTGCTTAGCAACCCGCTTAGGGTCAGGAGCTGAGGCTGGATATCAATCATGGCTTCCTTCCTGTCTATGTCTAGCCTGACATGCCTCTGGGCCTATTCCCGAAAACACGAATAAGAGTCTTTTTGATTATCGTAATTATACACTTATTGCCAGTCGTCAACAAAACATAACTTTTTTGGAGTATCTACAATTCCCTGCCACAGCACTGGTGTAACTTGTAGGCCAAATTCCTTACGCAAAATAGCTACCCTATATTTACAGTCAATTTTTTAATACCTCGGTCTATCTAATCCAGAAGTAGATTTTTCCCGATAGTTTATTTGCTCGCTCCAACCGGTGTTCTTTTCTTCTTGGCATACCGTAGGAGATACCCGGTGCGGTCCCTCTTTCCCCTATCCTTAGCACCTTTCTGACGGCCTGGTCTATAACCCTCCCTTTCCGTCTTTCGCTTGATACCAGCTTGAATCCGTTCCGAGCGTCTGCTGCTTTCAAATTCAGCTACCCAGGCGCTTACAGCATAAAGTAAGTCAGTCATAATACCGCTCGTCTCGGTCCACGGCTCTTTAACGCTTATCACCTGGCAACCGCACGTCTTAAAAGAATGCATCAGGTCAAATATCTTGGCGATGCCTTCTCTGGTTAATCTATCCAAGCTCCAAACGACCACATAATCGTATTTATGTTTGCCGCTCCGTAAATCATCCAGCAAGTGCTTCAGTTCATACTGATGCCCGGACCGCCAGGCGCTTTCATGTTCCGCATAAACTTCTGCCAGCTCCCAACCCCTGTCCTTAACTAATTGCTCAATGGCAGGTAACTGATTATCAACACTCTGGTCTGAAGTTGATACCCGAAGGTAGGCTGCTACTCGCATCTCTTTAGCACATCCTTTAATTTCATCCCATTGGCTTTCAGGGCGCCAAATATGTAAGCTGGACTACAACCTAGCTCATTGGCTGCTGCTATCACGCTACAATGCCTCGAAAGGGACTCATAAACGTTTTTGAGTGGTATATCTAACCTCGGACGACCTAAACCATTCACCGCTATTTCTTTGCCGCAGTGAGGACACTGAACTATCATTGTCCGTTACCTCCCTTCTAGGAAGCGGGCAGGAATACCCGCACCCTGCAAACGAGACAAAAAGATGTCAGTATCTTGGGATTCTTGCAGGGCTTTAATTCGGGTTTGTGCTTACACAGTGGACCGCCAAATTTCAACCGCTCGGTAAGCAGAGGATTCGACCAGAAGCTCACCCGTCCGCAACCAACGCAATGGCTATTCCAGCCCTTACCTTCAAACACCGGACTGGATGCCCCACAGGGACATTTTAGAACCAAGTCTGTTTTAACATTTGCCATAGTTTTTCTCCCCTTTAGCTCTATCAATCAATCTATTAGCTATCAATCAATCAGGCTCGGACTATATCACTCAGGACTACCGTCCTGTATGCCCATAGCGATATGTAGGGCACAAGATTATTTACTCGGGTATTGCAACGCAATTTTTATCTTATTTGCCAGCGTTTCGTGGGGATGTTTCTCGCAGGCGAACTTTGCCGCCTTTGTCGCCTCACCCTTGGTATAGCCCAGCCCCACGAGAGCGGAAAACACATCCATGTAAGGGTCTCCGGTGCTCTCCGGTTCACTGGTAGTTCCGGGGACTACAGCATGAGCTTCCGGCTCCTTCAACTTCTCTAGCTTTGCTTTAACCAATCCGGCAGTTTCCTTGTCGCACATCTTTCTGTCCAGCAGAGCTTTATCCAGCGAAGTTGTTTTAGTCATATCCCTGACAAATTTAATAAAATCGTCATGTAAGCTAATTTCAGTCGAGAATCCCGCGACTCTGAATACGGTCCAGGGTGCATCCCTATTTACTACCTCAACACCAGGCAGCTCGGCTTTTCCCCAAGCGAGCAGGGCGAGAAGACTAAGGGGAGTCACGAAGGCGTCCTGGTATTTCCAAAACGCAGGTCCAGAATAAACTGTGCCCAATTTCTCAGGGGAAGATTGAACTTGAAAATCATGGCCATAGCGTCTATCGGTAATATTCCCCGCTGCCTGCCAAAATTCGGTGACCGATATGATATATGTAGCCAGCAGCCACTTAAGGCAGGGAACCCCCGGCTTTACTTTGAGCGGATGACCTTTGACCGAAACCAGCGGTGGGCTGACCGCTTGATACTGAACAGCGGGGAGATGATAAGCCCAATAAAAGAACTGAACATATACGTGGTCCCGAAGAGCTTTCTCCAGTGTCACTTTGTAAGCGGCAACTATTATGCTGGTCTTTGCAGTGAACCAGTCTTTAGTTGGACCAGATAGCTGTTTAACCCAAACTGAGGGATGGTAAGATTTCAGCCAGACCGGAGTTTGGAATTCTGGCATGGTGTTCTTGCTCAGGTTTGCCTTGAGAGTATCCAGGCTTTTATTAACCCGGTTCACCCACTGCTGATGTTCTATTCTTGCCTCTTCCCGTTCTCGGTCCCTCCGCCTCGAATCCAGATGCTCCCGATTTTGAGCATCTGCTACCATTTGGCGGTACAGTTTCCCTTGATAGACTTTCAGCAATAAATTCTTAAAACCAAATACGCCCCAAACGGGGAATAAAGGAGGATAACTCTTGAGCGCGGACGAATCATTGGTCAGCAGGCATTTTGCAAGCCATTCAAATAGACTTTTTATGCTATGCTGGTAGTCTTCAAAATCCGATTTAGAGAGAAATGCCTTCACATCATCATCAGTAATCGTATCCAGCGGTACCTTCTCGTAAATTTCATCAAGAAACTCCCGGTATTGCTTGACAGCCGCCGGGTGAAACTTGTCGGCATTTTGACCAAGCTCCAGGATTTGATTCATAGCTTTCGACATAGACTTTACCCTTCTCGGCATTGCGGGCAGCCAGCCGGATAGTGAACAATGCCACAGCTCGCACATTTCGAGTACACCGTTCCACCTTTCTCTTCAAAAGACCATTCGTCTTTCCCGCAGTCATGGCAGGGATGGTTGGGAACCGGCGGCAGGTCGGTGTCAGGGGGAGGGGGTATATCGCCAACGGTAAGGTGTGTCAACCTGTCAACCCCCTCATTTTTAGCTTCAGAATTCATTGACAGGGGGGTGTCAAGGGATGTCAACCCTGTCAAGCCTTCTAGCACCGGCAAACCTTCCACTTCTGGCATAGGTTCACCCGGTGCATAATCCGCCGGATAGAACTTCCGTTGCTCTCGGTTGACTAGCCATCCAGCCTTGATAGCCCTACCAGCCCGCCGGGTGACTTGCTTTACGCCTGTCGCCAGGTGCTTTGCCAATGTGGTATTGGTGATTTGACCACCGTTACCCCTGGTGGCGTCAAGTGCTCTCACCGCATCTACAAGTGCCCTTATCTCGCTAGTAGCACCAGTGCTGGAATCAATATACATATCGTTCACCAGCTCCCTTACCGTCTCGTAATCGGTCAAAGTAGCCACAAGACGCCCATCATTATCTGTTTCCCGCCAGTGGTGACGGATAATGGCGACTGACTTAATGAGACTCAGAAGGCGTGCAAAGTCCCTTAAAATGCGTGGTGCTGAAGCCATTTTAGCCATGCCATTAGCCAGTTCTCCAGCGTAGGGGACAATCACCTTGAATGGTGCTTTCAACTGTAGATAAGCCTGAAAAGATACAAGCGAACCGTCAAGAGGCTTTGAGCCTTCAATCTCTAGTGCTGCCTGCGTTTTAAGCGCCGCCTCGATTTGCTCTTTTGAATCCCCAATCTCCAGGGTAAAAAGGCGGGTCATTAGTTGCGCTCCCAGTGACCGGGTGCTGGTAGTGATTAAAACCGTAGGTCCCGGCTTAACTACCTTGCGCACGGTGAAATCCCCGGTGTCAGCGTCCCGAATGGTGACCTCCCAATGGAGAGAATGGTCTTGAAGCAAATTACGAATGGCGCTTGCTGCCGGGTTATCTTCACCCGCCGGTAAACTGTCCGCTTCCCCGAATACCAGTAACCGATGCTGAAGGTCTGTATCATCGTAAATAATGGTACGTGGTGAGCCTGCGCTTATGACGTGGTAAGCCTCCGCAGGGAAAAGAATCAGGACTACACGCAAAGTATAGGATTTGCCGCTAGAGCTAATCCCCATTATTAAAAGGTGTACCGGCATAGCACCATCACGCATAGCCAGTAGACGGGACGTGGCAGCGAGGTAAACGATTATAGTGGGTCTTATATCACCGCCATAACCCAAGCCCCGGATTGCAGCCGATATTAGTTCCAGGGGGTCTTCAGCCTCGATAACCGCTTTTGCCTTGATGTAAAGCTGCCCTAACCGCTCATTGTCATTTTGAGCTTTTAGTGCCTGTCCTGATTCTGATTTGGCTTTCAAGTCCTCTAGCCATGACGGGACATCAAGCCCCTGAATGTGCGCTTCTGAAATGTCCTTTATGCCGTCCGGTGCCGGGATATATCGCAATTCAGGCGTGCCTTTAAGTACCCGCAAAACGAAGTCCTCGGCATCAGGCTCTTGCCAGACAAAGACA
This sequence comes from Dehalococcoidia bacterium, assembly GCA_030691775.1. Lineage (GTDB taxonomy): Bacteria > Chloroflexota > Dehalococcoidia > Dehalococcoidales > Fen-1064 > JAURWL01. The sequence continues at coordinate 8,070 of JAUYDN010000099.1, read as the reverse complement.
TCGAGACCCTTGAGATATTCCCCCCACGCTGGCGGATATGTCCCCTTCCCTGGCGCACCTAGTGCTGGTATGCTGTGAAACCAGCACGTCCAGCAGTCAGACTCACCTTCAACAATAAGAACCCAACCCGCTTTCCGTATTTTTATTAACCTGTTTAATCCGTAGGGCATCGCATGGTCGCCCTTCCGCCACTTGAAGCGCGTCCCCTCTGCTGCTGTTAAGGCAAGCCTGAAACGTACCGCCCGTTCGGTTCCGTCCTCTGCATAGTAGGGTATTTTGACTGAAGGCTGTCCGTTGTACTTGAAGTCGCTCATACCCAGAGATTTAAGGAAGTCTACTGGTAGGTGCTTGGCTTCCGCCAAAGTCGTAAGGTTGACACCGTTGACAACAGTTGACAGGGGGGTGTCAACCCTGTTTTGTGCCTGTTTTGCCCTACCGTTGACAGGTTGACAGGGTCTACCGTTGGTGGTACTCCCCCCTATACCATTATCAGAATAGGTAAGAGAATCAAAGCCCCATGCCTGGCAATAGTCCTGGTAGCTATGCTTCCCGCCCTGGCAAGTAACAAGTGCCTTGTCTCCAGCATCCTTTAAGGTAAGGTGTCCCGCCGGTGTCTTATGCCCCGATAGGTTACAAGGCGCTGTCCAGCTATCACCACTTTGCTTAGCACCGGGAAGCCTGGAGAGTATGTCCTCAAAGTCTCGTGGTCTCATTCTCTCCCCCCTTTAACCAGGGTGAGCTTCCTGTACATCCGGCATGGGGCGCAGAGAATAGGAAAGTATGACCACACTCAATACACAAAATTGCTTGGTCTTCAAATTTGATTTGTTTTTCCTCTGTTTTATCTTTCATATCATCACCACCTTGTGGTATCGCCGCTATTTTGCCGGAGCCTGGCTTTCCCCAGAGAGCCATTTTTCAAAGTTCGCTCGGCTTACTAAATATCTATCGCCAGCTTTCACATGGGAAATTTCCCCAGCTCGTAGTAGCCGATAGACCAGGTTAAGTCCTAAGCCGGTTTCTTGCGCAATATCTTCCGGGTAAAAAACTCTTTTGTTACTATCCATCGTAATTACCTCCAAATAACTAGAACACACCCTTGACAATTCCTACTTTGAGGTTTATTATTAGATTTGTCAAACGACATTTCGCACATATGATGCACATATAAGTTAGTGAATATAGACAAATTGCACATATGAGTATGATTTTTAGGAGTCAATAAGATGAATGGCAGAAAAGGATTAAGAGGACCTAACACAAAAAAGGATATAAAAGATGATATTCTTTTACTCAAAAAAAATGACGTTGAGGGCAAATTATCAGCAAAAGACATCAGAGAAAAACTATTAAAGATTCACCCAGGTTCAAAATATATTCCAAAAGAAAGGGCTATTTATAACATAATCCAAAAGAATAAGGAAAAAGTAATATTTGACCCTATAGATTCGCCCTGGTCTATCGGCTCCTGTGAAAAATACAACATTCCGGCTGATATTATCCCCACTCTGATTGAACATGAACAAGTAGGACAACCGAAATTTACTATCCGTCAAGCCAGATGGTTTGCCAGATTAAAGCCCGTAGTATATGAAATGTCTGCTGCGAAACGTCCTTTGGAAGATTGTCTGTCGGGACTGGAGCCAATCGTCACTAAGGAAGGGGATACGGTCAGCATTCCGACCCCCCATAATGATTCACGTTTAGCTTTACTTGCGATTATTACTTACCAATACGCAGCGCAAGAACAGCTCAGCGAGTTAGAAGGCGAACAGTATCCAGACACTTCCGGTTTAGATTCCTATATTTTTACAGAAGGTAAAATAGGTAATGATGAACAACTGGGTGAACCCATCCATGTCAATGCGGATGATTATGACCCTACATTGGCATTCAAGTCACGATTTCAGACTAATACGATGATAATATCGCCAAGAAAGGAGAAAAAATGAGAGGTTCGATTATTAAACGGTCTGAGGATTCCTACCGCGTTAGGGTATCTCTAGGCAGAGACACGACCACTGGTAAATACACTTCACACTATGAGACGCTGAGGGGCAATAAAGCCCAGGCTGAAAAAAGACTCCGGGAGTTATTAACCGAACTTGATAAAGGAATATTTGTAAAGCCGGGTAAGCAGACAGTTGCGGACTACCTAGAGCAATGGCTCCATGATTACTGCTGGTCTAATCTTACACCTCGGACTGCTGAAAGCTATCAGTACATCGTGCGTACTCACTTGATACCGTCCCTGGGTAAGATATTACTCACGCAACTGAAGCCCGAACATCTACAGCATTTATACTCAGAGAAGCTATCCGCCGGGCGCTCCGATGGTAAAGGCGGACTCAGTAACCGGACTGTCCGCTATTGCCACGTTACCATGCATAAAGCCCTATCAAGCGCCGTCAAGCTAGGAATGATACCCCGCAACGTTGCCGATGCTGTAGAAGCTCCAAAGGTGCACTACCACGAATTGCGAACTATGAATGAAAGCGATATACACCTATTTTTAGAATATGCCAGGTCTACCCCATTTTACGCCTTATTCTACACCCTGTTGTTTACTGGTATGCGCCGGTCTGAAATACTGGCGCTCCGGTGGTCTGACGTGGACTTGATACTCTGCCAGGTATCCATTAGCCGGACTATTCACCAGCTACATAATGGACAGATTATCTACGGAGAAGCTAAAACCGCAAAATCCCGCCGGATGATAGCGCTCTCCCCATCAACCACGATAGTTCTCAAGGAACACCGGGAAGCCCAACAGAAGCTAAGGGAATCGCTAAGTCTACCTTTCACGGATGATGATTTAGTTTTCTGCCATCATACTGGCAAGCCCTATCTACCGGATGGTATTACACACTCCTGGCATAAACTGGCGCTCCGGTGTGGATTAAAAGGTGTTCGATTGCATGATGCCAGACATACCCACGCCTCGTTAATGCTCAAACAAGGGATTCACCCGAAGATAGTCCAGGAGAGGTTAGGGCATTCCAGCATCCAGATAACCCTTGATACCTATAGCCATGTAGCGCCGGGGCTACAGGAAGCAGCCGCTAACAGATTCGATGATATAGTCATGCCAAAGCACAAGGATACGGTAGAAGCGGAATTGTAAACAATTATTGCCAAATTATTGCCAACTAATCATAAAGCCCTTATGCAGTAATTTACATAAGGGCTTTATTAGCTTCAAAACCTGGTGAGCCACCAGCGAATCGAACGCTGAACCTGCTGATTAAGAGTCAGCTGCTCTGCCATTTGAGCTAGTGGCCCACGGGTTGTCCCAGATTCTTATCTTACCAAACCACACCCTCAAGCGCAAACCCCCAATGCACAAAAAGGAGCGCCTGGGCTCTCACGAAGCGCTCCTATACCTGGTATCGAAAGCTGATTGTCAACTGTAAGGAGAATCTCCTCCAGCTTGGTAATTGATGATTTGGAAGTTGGGATTTCTTAAGCGGGTATCTACCCCTCTTTAATCAGGATGGTGTCGAGGGGAACACGTGGTCTGGGTGGCGGGTCTTCATCCGGGTAACCAAGTGCGAGGGTGGTGAGTACTGTCATATGCCGTGGCCAGCCCAAAAGCCGTGCCATTTGCCCGAACTTGATTCTTTGTACCCAGCATGTGCCCAGTCCGAGTGCAGTCGCTATCAATGTCATGTGCGTGATTGCGATTGCCGTGTACATATTAGCGTCCGGCGCGAACTTTTTCAGCTCTTCGGGGTCTTCGTTCTCGGCGCCGTAATACTGGGAACCGGGAGGCGCCAACTGGTGTCCTTTAACGAATGTCAACATCTCCGCACCGCAGACGATGATAACCGGTGCGCTGTTCAACGCCTCACTACCGAAAGTAGCCTCCTCGATAAGCTTCTTCTTGAGCGGACCGTCTTTGATTACCTGGAACCGCCACGGCTGACGGTTCGTTCCCGATGGCGCCAGGCGTGCCGCTTCGAGCACCTGCATCAATAGCTCGTCCGGAACGGGCACCGGCTTGAACTTACGGATACTACGACGCTTTTCGATGGCTTCCTTTACGGTAAGCATCCAATGATACCTCCTCGATAATTCTGTATGCACGATATTCCGTCTGCTATGCTATCACAACCATGCTGGGGTGACAAATCGAACTTTCGCTTTACAAAAAGTTAACCTTGAGCTTTTTCTGGCAAAAAATCCGAAGCCCTGTCCCCACGAAGGCGGGGAACGAAGTACGAAATCCGAAACAATGTTCACAATAATTAATACACAATAATCAAACCCCCACCTCGCCTGGAGATTCTTCGCGCGCAATCATTCTTTTTAGGCAAAACATTACTCAAAGCGCTCAGAACGACAACGAGTCGGATTGCCGCGCCCCGATAGAATCGAGGCTCGCAATGACGTTTTAGAGGCGGACGTTTTCCTATTTTAATAAGGGTGACACTTTTTTCTTGGGGAAAAAGGGTGTGGCTCGATACTTGGAATTTGTCAGTTGAGATTTTCTCTTCAGTAACCTTTTTCTTTACTGATTACGTTGACGAGCTTCTTACCTTCCACGTACCGATTGAGGTTGCGGATGAAGACCTCGGTGGCGTGTTGCTCGTAGTCCTCCATACCCCCGGAAACATGGGGGCTGATAATGACGTTGTTCAGTTCCCAGAGCTTGCTTTCTTTTGGCAATGGTTCCGTGGCGAAGACATCCAGTCCAGCACCCGCAATCCATTTCTCTTCCAACGCCTGCACCAGTGCCGCCTCATCGATAATCTCCCCGCGCCCGATGTTCAATATATAAGCCGTCGGTTTCATCATCTTCAGTTCCCGCTCACCGATAAGTTTGCGTGTTTCAGGGGTCAATGGCAGGCAGATGGCAACGTAGTCACTCTCCTCGAGCAGTCTGGGCAAACCGCTGGGCGGCAAAAGCACATCCACATTCCTCGCTTTTCGACTGCGCGGGGAACGGCGTGTGGCAATGACTCTCATCCGGAAGGCTTTACAAAGGCGTGCCACTTCTTGCCCGATGCTCCCCAGCCCGATAACGCCAGCGGTTTTATCGCGAAGCACGGCAAGCTGTACCCGCCGCCATTCCTTTCTCTGCTTCGCCTCGAATAAGAGAGGCGCTTGCTTGGCAAACATGAGCATCATTTCCAGCACGAACTCGCTGATGGGCGTGGCGTGGATACCGCTGGCATTGGTCAGGGTCACACCGCTCCGTTTGAATTCGTCGGTGAGGAAGCGGTCGACGCCGGCGAACGGAATCTGTATCCACTTCAGGCTCGGTGCGCGGGCGAGCAGGTTGACCGGGAAACGTCCCCCGTACAGTACCTCTGCCTCGGCGAGGACCGCGTCCACCTCTTTTTTCGCCTGCTCATCTCCTTTGTACTCCCTGCGGGTTAAATCCGTGATGTCCTGCACTTTAACGGCGGGACTGACTGCTTGCATTGCGCGGCGCACGTCTTCGCTCAGGGGTGTGACGGTGATAACGTTGATTGTCTTCATAGATACACTTCCCTTGTGGTGATAATGCCCAGTATATGTGGACGGGAGACAAACAGTCAAGAGATGCAAATATACACAGTCCACAGAAGTGATTTTACCCTTGACTTTATGCTAGAATACCGCTATTCCTTCAGGAGGTGGTGGAATGGAGAACACAATCGTCAATTCACCAATCGGGCAAGTGAGATTAGACGACACAGGTGCCGCCATCGGTGTGGTGAGAATGGACCCGGCGAGGGCGTATTCGCCCATTCCGCTTTTGCTCCAGAAGCACATCAACAATGGCGATGGGGAAGCGTGGCAGGAGATTGTACAGCGCATCGACTATATTTATGATGGCATCGGGAGGGCACTGGGCGCGCTGGATAATGAGACCGGCTTCTCTCGCGAAATCAAGGCGAGGGTCGTGAGCGGGCAGAAACTCCTCTTTAAACCGAACCTCGTCAATCCCAACTCTATCGAACCAGCCACACACGGGCCCGGTGCTGTATCCACTATGACCCCATGGGGCTTCATCGCCGCTCTGATGCGCTGGTTCCATGACGAGCTTGGTATCACTTACCACCAGATGTCCGTGGGCGAGGCGAGCACCACTATGTCTGCCATTGCTGGCGCTTACACACTGATGCGGAAAGGCAAGGGTGCTGTGACCACGCAGGCAGTGATGGAGGGCAAGTGCGGTGATTTCTACGGGGGGTGGGGTTTCTACTTTGCCCGCAAATACCTGGCGGAAACACATACCCGCGGGCACAGTGACGACCCTATGAATGGCTTCGAGGAGAGCATGGCGGGCTTGTGCCTGCCGCCCGGCAAAGCTCATGACAAGCTCCTCGTCTATGACATCAACAAAATAGGTGACGACCTGAGCAACGGCCGGGAAACGCCCGTGCCCGGCGGCGTCAACTTCAAATCGATTATTTTACATAAAGCAGTTATCGGCGGCGACCCGTCGAATGCACGGGACCGTAAGGACTGGCCCGGTTGCGTCCTTATCAATGTCCCCAAGCTTAAATGCCATGTGCTTGAGCTGTTCACCAACGCTATTAAAAACCTCGGCATCGGTTTATACCCGATGGAGGTCAATGGTACTAGAGAGCCGGGTAAGCTGAAGTGGCTATACGCCCATCCTTATAACAAGCCCATCCCCGGTATGAAAAGTCTGATTCCTCACCAGCCCTGGTCGCCGGTCTATGATGAGAGAACAGGGGCGCCTTTACTCGATGAAAACGGCCGTGTGAAAATGCGGAAAACCGGCGGTATGGCGGCGACGATGGCGGATGTGATTTCCGTGGTGAAGAGCCAGGATATTTACATGCTCCACATCGTCGAAGCGATTGAAGCCACCAACGGCGGTCAGGCAGGTCCCACCTGTATCGCCATGCCGGAGGGCTATATATTTGCCAGCCGCGACCCGGTAGCCCTGGATGTCTTCAGCGCCCGCTACCTGTTCACAAATGTACCTATGGATGAGGGTAGAAAGGCACAGAAAGAGCATGGCTTACCCACCGATTTCCTGCAGAAAGTGCCCATCCCCCGTGTCGAGGGCACACAAATAGTTGCCGGTCTCGGGTATGATTCGCCCATCTCGCGCTACAGGGCGTTCCAGCACTGCCAGGACCGGAGTCTGGGACAGCTAAGCTATTACGCAGTCGGGGAGGATGTGTGGCAGGGCGGCAGGCTCGCTTCGGTTGAAGGTCATCTCGGACGTTTAGAAGGTGGCGGGTTCACCGATTTGTTCACCGCTAATCTCTACTTCGCCACCGGTAAGATGCTCCACGACCTGCAGGCAACTACCCTTGCCTATGCATCGGCAAACGACAAGTTGACCGGTTCGAACTACCACGCTGGTGTAATGGCGGAGCTCGATGAAAATGGTGACGGTATTATCGATTACAGCGAGAAGGGGAAGGGTGGGGGAACGGGTATCGATTTCGGCGCGCTCTCGGTCCGAATGCAGGCACTGGACATAGAACCGATGGAACTGCTCAAATTACGGTTCCTCGTGATGGCACAACCAATGCGGTCGCTGAGGGCGGAGTGGAACACGCGCGGCATCAATATGGGCAAACGGATGGACCTGAATGCCGCCATGCCCATCGCGATGAGATTGTCACAGCTTCGAGCGGAAACCCCCGACCCGTTCGTACCCGGTTTAACATTCGGTAATGGTAAATGGCCGAGCATCCAGTATGCCACAGAGTTATCACTATTCGCGCGGGTCTATGGGCCCAGCTTTCCCAACCAGTTCGATTTGATGATGGTGCCTTACGGACTGGCATTCCGCTACGCGGCTCTAAAGTGGGGTAACGGCGAGTTCAAGGGGCTGGAGACGCCTGCGTCAGCCAACGGGACGATAGCGAAGTACCACCAGGCGGTTAACGGCGGCGGAAAAGAGCTGCCGTTTACATTATATGTGCCGGTCGGACTGGGCAAGGCAAACGGGCGCATTATTCCAAACGTTAAAGAGACCGCAGACCCGTCTCTCATTTTCACGGTGGAGTTTAACGGGGGAAAAGAAGCGTGGCGGGAACTGGACTACGCGGGTATACCATAACGACAAGATAGTACGAAATCCGAATCTCGAAA
>JAUYDN010000054.1 GCA_030691775.1 Dehalococcoidia bacterium | reverse complement strand
ACGCTGGATTCCCGCTCGGAGGCGGGAATGACAAAATAACATTGCACGAGTCATCCTGGAGGAGTCCGTTCCACCAATAATCACGAAGAGCCTGCCCCGTACTTGATACGGGGACGACGAAGAATCTCAGGGAAGGGTGCGGGAAATGATTACCCTGCGCTAGTGTAGTGTCTCAATAACAGCTTTACAATTCTGAATAAAAGATGCCCGTTCTTACACAGCGCCTCATCCCCTTGCCCCTTCTCCGCAGAGAAGGGGAAGAACTATTTTGAGAGGGGCGTCAGCCCCTCTCAACTCCCTTGTGCAAGTTGGCAGTCATCTTGCTTTCCCACCCTTTGCAACCATCATTTTTATATTTCGTCCGTGGCACCACACTCCATGTGTAATTGTCAAGTTATTTCGGAGACACTACACTAGGAAATCGTACCTCTCAATTACTCGTACTGGCAAGCTAACACCGCGTGACAAGAAAACCCAAGCCGTATTTGTCATTCCCGCCCCCGTATCGCGTATGGGGCAAGCTCTGAACGGGAATCCATTTTTTCTTTATTCTGGATACCAGCCGGAGTTTACCCCGTACTCTGAGACGGGGCTGGTATGACAAAAGGGACTGGTGAGCCTGAAAGTTGAAGCTGTGCCTCATTCTACGATATACTTTTATGTTGAGTGTCCTGATTTCCTCCGGAGGATTGACCCATGTTGAAGTCCCATAATTGCGGTGAATTGCGTAAAGAACACGCCGGGAAAAGGGTGGAGCTGGCGGGTTGGGTCGACCGCCGGCGTGACCACGGCGATTTGATATTCATCGACCTGCGCGACCGCAGTGGCATCGCCCAGGTTGTTTTTAATCCCCAGGTCTCCCAAATCACCCACCACATCGCGGAACAGGTGCGCAGTGAATATGTCCTGCGGGTAATCGGTGAGGTGGCACTGCGTCCCAAGGGCACGGAAAATCATAAACTGCCCAGTGGGGACATCGAAGTCATTGTCAATGAGGCTGAAATACTCAACACTGCCAAAACACCGCCTTTTTACATCAATGAAGAGTCGGAGGTGGACGAGGCGGTGCGGCTTAAATACCGCTATCTCGACCTGCGCCGTAAACGGATGCTCAACAACCTGGTGCTACGCGACCGGGTGATAACGTTCTTCCGTGATTTTTTGCACGCGCGCGGGTTCCTGGAAGTCGAGACGCCCATTCTCATCAAGAGCACACCGGAGGGAGCGCGGGACTACCTCGTACCGAGCCGTTTGTACCCCGGTAGTTTCTATGCCCTGCCGCAATCGCCCCAGCAGTTGAAACAGTTGCTCATGGTGGCGGGCATCGAGAAGTACTTCCAGATTGCCCGGTGCTTCCGTGATGAGGACAGCCGTGCCGATAGACAGCCGGAACACACTCAACTTGATATCGAGATGAGCTTCGTGGATGTTGACGATATTCTCGATTTAATAGAAAACCTGTTCACGGCACTGGTAGAAACGCTCAAACCAGAAAAGCGGCTCGTCAAGCCGTTCCCGCGCATCAGCTACCGCGAAGCCCTGGAAAAGTACGGGTCGGACAAGCCGGACCTGCGCTTCGGTATGGAGATGCGTGACCTTTCGGATATTGCCGCGCAGACCGAGTTTTTACTTTTTAAAAAGATTATCGCCGATGGTGGCAGGGTCAAGGGTATTTGTGCTCAGGGATGCTGTAATTACACGCGCCACCAGCTCGAAGAACTGAATAAGTTCGTGCAGGGCTATGGCGCGGGAGGTTTGCTCACCTTTGCGCTCGGTTCCACACCCGGCGACCTCGGTTCATTAACGGCGGATATGGTGAAATCGGTGGCGGCAAAGTATATGACCCTCGACCAGCTCAAGGAAATGGCGCGGCGCTGTGATGCCAAACCTGGCGACCTGATACTGGTGGTTGCCGGCAAACCGAAAGTCGTGGATAAGGCACTCGGTGAACTGAGGAGAGAGATGGGACAGCGGCTCAAGCTGGCAGACCCCAACGTGCTTGTCTTTGCTTTCGTCGTCGATTTCCCGCTATTCGCCTGGAACGAAGAACTGAAGATATGGGAATCGGAGCACCATCCGTTCACTTCACCGGTGGCAGAAGACATTCCGGTGCTGGAAAAGACGCCGGAAAAAATCCGCGCCCGCTGTTACGATATGGTGTGCAACGGCACGGAGCTTGCCAGCGGCAGTATCAGGATTCACGACCCGGAGCTTCAGCGGCGTGTATTCCGTTTCCTCGGTTACACGGATGGGGAAATCGAGGAAAAGTTCGGTGGGTTTTTGCACGCCTTTGAATATGGTGCGCCGCCTCATGGTGGTATCGCCCCGGGCATCGACCGCATCGTCATGATGCTCGCCGGTGAGCAGACCATCCGTGATGTGATGGCGTTCCCCAAGAACCAGAGCGCTGTGGATATGATGCTGGAAGCACCTTCGCCGGTACGCGAAGAGCAATTGAAAGAACTCCATATACGGGTTGTGCCGGAATAATCGGCGATGTGGTTGTTAAGGATACACAACGGTCATATGAAACTCCCTTATTTCCCCTTCAGGGTGAATTCTTTGTTAAAGGGGTAGACTTGAAACAGTACTAATGCTTAGTTGCGGAAATCATTACTCA
>JAUYDN010000247.1 GCA_030691775.1 Dehalococcoidia bacterium | reverse complement strand
TTACTACTCAGAGCATAAACATGTTTGCATAAGACGATTTGTGGTGGGTTACGTCCTCTCGAAATCTGAAAGCCGACACCCCTTGAAACCGGACTAACCCACCCTACAAGATGTAATCTACTTAATGCTCTGCGTAATAAGCATTATTGTTGGTTATTGTCTCTTGTATCTTGATTATTTAGCCTACAGTGGTTTGACGTTCTTTTTCACCCAATCCACGATTGCCTGTATCGGGGTGCCGGGCGAGAACACTGCCTTCACGCCTGCCTGTTTGAGTGCGGATATGTCTTCTTCGGGAATAATACCGCCGCCGATAACCGTCATATCTTCGCACTCCCGCTCCCTCAGCCCCTTTACCACTTCGGAGAAGAGGTGGAGATGTGCACCGGAGAGACAGCTCAAGCCAACGAGGTCGACGTCCTCCTGCACAGCGGCACTGACAATCTGCTCCGGGGTCTGGTGCAGGCCCGTATAAATTACCTCGAACCCGGCGTCTCTGAAACCACGCGCGATAATCTTCACGCCGCGGTCATGCCCGTCCAGCCCGGGTTTGCCGAGCAAGACTCTCAATTTTCTCTCTTTCGCCATTTTAACTCCCACGCAAAGATGTCATTCTGAGGAGTGGAACGACCGAAGAATCTCCGACACTACTCAGTAGGCAGGGAGACCCTTCCCCCGATTTTCATCGGGGTCAGGGTGACAATCTACAACCTATTGAATTAATCGTTTTAGCTCTAAAAATACCCCGGGTCTTTATATTCCCCGAAGACTTCGCGGTACACATCACAAATTTCCTGCTCCGTAGCGTAGCTGCGCACCGCCTCAATCACGCAGGGCATTACGTTTTCACCTGTTTTGCAGGCGGAATGGAGGGTTTTCAGAGCCTGTGTCACTTTACGGTTACCGCGCGTCCTTTTGACCCGCTTTAGCCGTCTGATTTGCTCTTCCTGCACCTTTTCATCAATCTTAAGGACGGAAATGGACGGCTCATTTTCGACCACGTATTTATTCACACCGACGACGATACGCTGGCCGCTATCGATGCGTTTCTGGTACTCGTAAGCGGCATTACTGATTTCCATCTGCGGGAAACCGCGCGCAATTGCCGCCAGCATGCCCCCCATCTTATCGATTTTCTCGATGTACTCCCACGCTTTTTCTTCGACTTCCCCGGTCAATGCCTCCACGAAGTACGAGCCCGCCAGCGGGTCGATGGTGTTGATAACCCCGGTCTCTTCGGCGATGACCTGCTGGGTGCGCAGGGCGATATTGACGGCGAAATCCGAAGGTAATGCCAGCACTTCATCCAGTGAGTTGGTATGGAGCGATTGTGTTCCACCGAGCACCGCCGCCAGCGCCTCGGTGGTAGTACGGATGATGTTGTTATAGGGCTGTCGCGCTGCCAGAGAACAACCCGCAGTCTGCGTATGGAAGCGCATCCACAATGAACGTGGATTCCTGGCGTGGAAACGCTCTTTCATAATTCGTGCCCACATACGCCGCGCGGCGCGGAACTTAGCAATCTCCTCGAAGAAATCGAGGTGTGAGTTAAAGAAAAAAGACAACCGCGGCGCGAAGGCATCGACATCCAGCTTTTTTCGTTGAATCACGTCCTGCACATAAGCGATGCCATCCGCCAGCGTAAAGGCAAGCTCCTGCACCGCCGTCGAGCCTGCTTCACGGATATGATAGCCGCTGATGCTGATAGTGTTCCAGCGCGGCACAAGCCTGGTGCCGAACTCCACGGTATCGCTGATGAGGCGGATAGAAGGCTCCGGCGGACACATGAAGGTCTTCTGGGCACTGAACTCCTTGAGCATATCGTTCTGGATGGTGCCGCCCACTTTATCCCAGGATACGCCCCGTTTTTCCGCGGCAACCAGGTACATCGCCCACAGGACAGTGGCGGGGGGGTTGATGGTCATCGAGGTCGTTACTTTGTCCAGGGGGATGCCATGCGTCAGGACTTCCATATCGGCCAGGGTATCGATGGCGACTCCGCATCTACCTACTTCCGCCCGGGCGCGCGGGGAATCGCTATCATAGCCCATGAGGGTGGGAAAATCGAAGGCGGTGCTGAGTCCCGTCTCGCCGTCATTGAGAAGCTGGTGCCAGCGTTTGTTCGTATCCTTTGCCGTACCGAATCCGGAGAACATGCGGTATGTCCAGATGCGGCCGCGGTAGCCGGTTGGCTGACAACCTCGCAGGAAAGGGTAATCGCCGGGAAAACCAATATCGCGTGAGAAATCCAGGTCCTTGATGTCTTCAGGTGTGTAAAGCGGTTTGATGTCCAGGTTCGAAACGGTGGCGAAGCGTCCCGGGGACGGGGTTACATTGTTTTTCTGTGCCTCTTCCCGCCACTTCTTCTTGCCTCGCCGGGATTCGTCTATGGTCTTATCATCGTACACGGTATACCCTTCAGGCAGACTTCAATACAATCGTGAGATACCGTTAAATTTTAACACATTAAATCTGGGAAACCAACCGTGGGAACGCATCGACCGGTTGTTAGCCGTTATTTGTTGTTGTGATAAGCGCAAGATGCAGGTGACTATCGACTATTTTTTATGCTCAGATGCAACGTGCTTCCGGCAGGCACACGGTACGCAGATATAAGCTACAGCAGGTATACTTATAAAGATAAGCGGGCTTCTTTATTACAAACAGGACAGTTCAGAGACTACCTCCCCGCGTTCGTGATAAGGTTGTATTGAAAAGCCGCATAAACGCTCGCTTTTATCAGGTTGGCATCAACTCCCGGACTAACCACCCGCCTTACGATGAGGGGCAGCGGATGGGCGGAGGTAAAAACCAGTTTTAGAAGCAAAACCTGATATGATTTTTACCGCGTTTACGCCGCACTTCCCACATTTTACCGGTTTGTCCCGGTCTTCTATCCTGCGGGTTTCTTCATAAACCGTGCCGCACTTCGGGCACTGATATTCGTATATTGGCATAACTACTCCGCCTGTTACCTCAATTACTGCTCGAAGTCGGAGCAGGTTTTTCCTCTGGTTTCTTTGTCTCAGATTTGTCGGCTGGCATCGATTCAGTATCGCCGGTTCCGGGTTTACGGTGGTCGGTGACATAAAAACCCGAGCCTTTGAATATCACCGGTGGCACGGAAAAAAGCCGGCGTACCTCACCGTGACAGCGTGGACAATCGACATCGCCATTGTCGTTGAAACCGCGTTTCTGTTCAAAGCGGTAGTGACATTTTACGCATTCGAAGTCATAGGTTGGCATCTAGTGTTCCTCCCGGGCAATTGAATCGATGAAAGTATTGAAACAGCGAATGTCTTCAGGTAAGCCTGCTATTCGTCCGTCATCTCCAATGGAAAGGTTCCAGTAGCGGTTGAGACCCTGCCGGCACTCTTTGCGGTCGGGACCCGACATCCACGCGCGACAGGATGAAGGTTTGAACTCATGGACGCGACACAAACCGAAAACGCTATCGGCTGGCTGGTCGAGAAAAATACACCTGCCGGCGCTCTGCCGGAGCACGCGGGTATCTTCACCGGGCCAGCGTTCGTCAAGGTAGTCGTCCATAAAATCAAGCCACCCCACCCCGAGCCTCTCCGCAAGCCTTCTTGCCTCCTCCAGGCTCATTTGCACGTGGTAACCAGAGCAACAAACACCGCAACGGAAGCAAGGGAGCATAGTTTTCCCTTCTTCTGTTTTTTTACTGTTGAGCATGCTCCGGGTTCCGGATTCAGTGTGTTTAGACATAAGGGCCACGGTAGACTCTAACTGACACAGACGGTCTCTGTGGTCTTATTCCGCCGCACACCACGAAGCAAGTCGCTGGTCACAGCTATATTTTAAGCTATCGACTGGGTATTACTCAAGTCGGTATTGCAGTTTACAGGGTACGCCGTTGTCCCGGCTCGGTCATAATATCCAGGTCTTTGGTATAACTGCACTGGAGGCATTCAACATACCAGCCAGAGTAGTCTCTATCAAGGAAGATATTACCACCGCATCTGGGACAGCGTCTTTGTCCGGACGCGCTTCTCATTTCAGCACCTCGAAAACGGGTTAAAATAACCCTCTTAAAGATTAAGGATATACCAAAACAGCTTCAAATTCAAGGGGTTTTTGAAAAATATTTTATGGAAAGTACAAAAGTACCATGGAGAAAATTATAAACTCTATACCGCTGCTGTCCAAGATGACAGGTTTTGGGTGTTTTGGATGGGTTTTACGGGCTTGAGAGATGGCTCATGGTAAGATTCTCTTTTCCCACCCCCCTTCGAGGAGGTCTAGAGATAATAATTACAAATGCTGTCCAAAACTCCGTAGACATCGAAGTTGAAGCGAAACACAAGCGTCAAATCGTAGAGGGGGTGGGGTGCGGAAAGGGGAGTCCCGATATAATCGGGATAAGAGGTCCGATTCTCGATGAATCGGGATACGGACTCGCGACAAGTCGGAGATGCAATCCTCTTTCTATTATTCCCTCTCCTTCGATTCAAAGGGAGAGGGCAAGAGCTTGCCCTGAGCGAAGCCGAAGGGGTGAGGGTGGTTGTAGTTAGAAAAAGCACTGCCAGATACTGAAAAGCAA
>JAUYDN010000012.1 GCA_030691775.1 Dehalococcoidia bacterium | reverse complement strand
ATACAGCGCTTTCATATATGCGAGAAGCGAAGCGACGCGGCAATCTATCGTTGATGGCGCTCCCTTTCTGAGGCAGAGATTGCTTCGCCTCCCGATTCATCCTGATGATATCGGGATGGTCTCGCAACGACAGGGCTTTTTGGGTCTGATGTATGATTTTTTAATGCGTTTGTATTAGTAAGTCGAAACTGGCTCGGGTGGTTAATGAAGCAAAGCAAGGACAATGATGGCGAGATGAGTTTTTAGCTTTTAGTGTAGTGTCTCCGAAATACTATTCAGAGCATAAACATGTTTGCATAAGACGATTTGTGGTGGGTTACGTCCTCTCGAAATCTGAAAGCCGACACCCCCTTGAAACCGGACTAACCCACCCTACAAGATGTAATCTACTTAATGCTCTGCGTAATAACTTGACAATTACACATGGAGTGTGGTGCCACGGACGAAATATGAAAATGATGGTTACAAAGGGTGGGAAAGCAAGATGACTGCCAACTTGCACAAGGGAGTTGAGAGGGGCGTCAGCCCCTCTCAAAATAGTTCTTCCCCTTCTCTGCGGAGAAGGGGCAAGAGCCTGCCCCGCACTTGATGCGGGGGGATGAGGCGCTGTGTAAGCACTGGCATCTTTTATTCAGAATTGTAAAGCTGTTATTGAGACACTCCATTAGCTGTGGTTTTTAGCTTTGACCTTTAACTTTTAAGTTCCAGTCTGCTAACTGTCACCCGTTCGGCGTGGGTATAGACATTCATCCGTGTCCCGCGCACAAACCCAATGAGCGTCAGTCCCAGTTCATCCGCGAGCTTGACAGCGGTATTGGTCGGGGCGGACTTGGAGACAAGCACCGGCACTTTGCGCCGCGCCACCTTGATAACAATTTCGGAGGACATGCGGCCGCTGGAGAGGATAATGCCATCGTCGGTCGGGATACCCTTGTCCAGGCACTCCCCGAAGATTTTATCGATAGCGTTATGACGTCCGATATCTTCGGTAAATATCAGGATTTTACGGGTATTACAAAGCGCCGCGCTGTGGACGCCGTGAGTCTCGCGGTAAAGCAAAGAGTGGTGCTGAAAGGTCTTCATCAACTCCAGGATTTCGGTGCCGGTTACGGTGAGTGGGCGAACGATTTTCTCCAGCCCGGTATCGGCGGCGCTGTAGAACGAGGCTCCCCGCCCGCATCCCGGTGTTATCAGCCGCTTGAACACCGCCTCGCTGTCCGCCATTACGTCTGTTTTCGTTTCCACGCGGACCACGCCTTTGCGTTCGTCCACGGTCACGCGCTTGAGGTCATCGCGCCCCTTGAGAAGCCCCTCGGAGAAGAGGAAACCGATGGCGAGGTATTTCAGATTGGCGGGTGAGCATAGCAGGGTAACCAGCTCGGTACCGTTCAGCATTATAGTGAGGGGGAACTCCCGCACAACGATGTCTTCGACTGTCTCCTGGCTTTCTGCTGTGAAACGCTGGACGGCGACCTTTTCCACTTCGTCTGACGGCAGGTTTCTTAAATCGTGAGATAGTCCTGTGCTCATTACGAATTCCCTTTCCCTGACCTGGACAGGGGTAAACTGAGAGTCCCGATTATCATACGGGATTCCGATGAAGTCGGAAGGATTTTTCTTTTTGAAAAACCCCCTGAATCCCTCTTTTGGCGTTGCCCTAAAACTCCAATGTATCCTTGTCACCCTGAGCGTAGCGAAGGGTCTCCGTGCCTACTGAGTAGGTGCTGGAGATTCTTCGTTCTTCCGATGCTTCATACCGAAACATCGGGACTCAGAATGACATTTGAGGCAAAGCCCCCCCTTTCCACAGGGGGACATTTCTTCTATGCCATTATTTCAAAGTGCACCGTACGGCAGTCAACGTACTCAGGACTGGCCCTTTGCGCTCTTTCCCAGGGCATCGTAGAAGGCGCGCCAGAACGGGTCGACAATCGGGTGCTCCAGCTTTTTCTCCTTGCCCTTTTCGATGAGCACCATGCCCTTGTTCGCCGGCGTTAGCTCACCCACGATGGAAGACTTGATGCCCTTGCGCGAGAGCACCTTCACTACATCCTCTGCTTTTTTCGGACGGCAGGAGATGATGAGCGTACCTTCGCTGATAGAAGCATACGGGTCGATGCCGAGCCACTGGCAGATTTCGGCGACGCCCTCCTGGGAAACGATTTTGTCTTTTTCTATGCGCGCGCCCAGACACGCCGCCTGGGCAATCTCATAAAGGCCGCCCCAGGATACCGCACATCGTGCATGGCACTGACGCCGTTGTCCCTCACGCCAACCGTGATGGCAGTCAGAGCGTCCTCCACCACGGACATCATGTAGAATATCTTTTCTGCCTTTTTGCTAAAAGCCGCGCTGAACTGCTTTTCGATAAGAGCAGGGAACATCGTGGCGAAGATGCCGGTGGCTTCGATTGCCGGACCTTTGGTGATGATAATTTTGTCACCGGCTTTAGCAAATCTTGGGGTGACATACTCGGTCAGTTCACCCACCCCCACCATCGTCGCCCCGCCGACCATCGGGTAATTGCAGTTCTCATAGCGGGCGGTGTGCCCGGTGATAACGGCGATACCCAGTTTTTCGCATTCCTTATGGATAATCTCCCAGGTTGTCTCCAGCTGTTGCCGTGTCATCGACATCGGCAGGTTGAGGTCGATGGAGAGGAATTTGGGTCTCAGTCCGCTGGTGACCGAATCCGAAGCGATGATATGGAGGGCAAACCAGGCCGCTCTTTCCCAACCGTACTCCGGCACGATAAAGACCGGGTCGGTGGTAAAGGAGACCGCCTTGTTACCAATCTCCACGATGCCGACATCGACGCCATGCTGTGGCCCGACAAGGATTTTATCGTTCTTCGCGCCGAGGCGGGGAAATATGAGCTGTTCAAAAATCGCCGGAGATATCTTGCCGATTTCCAGCATTTCAGCTTGATTAGCCACTCTGAACCCTCCGGTTACTTTTTTACTAATGGGGAAATAGCACGGAGACGGGAGACCGCTTTAGGTAACGATTGCAGTACGAAATCCACATCATCCTCGGTGGACCATTTGCCGAAAGAGAACCGCAAAGAAGCACGCGCCAGCTCGGGCGGCAAACCCATTGCCGTGAGCACGTGAGAGGCTTCCATGCTCGTTGAGCTACACGCTGACCCCGTTGCCACACAGACACCCGCCAGGTCCAGGTTCAGGCAGATAGCCTCACCCTCCACATACCGGAAGCTCACATTGACATTGTTCGGCAAGCGCCTGGTGGGATGACCGTTCAGACAGGTATGCTCGATTTTATCCAGGATGCTTTTTATCAACCGGTCGCGGAGCATGGTGAGGCGCCGGGCTTCACCATCCATCTCTTCCTGTGCAAGCTCGGCCGCCTTGCCCAGCCCGACGATGCCCGGGACATTTTCCGTACCGGCGCGGGAGTGCCTTTCCTGACCACCACCGTGAACGAACGGCGGTATTTTCGTGCCCCGACGGATATAGAGAGCGCCAATCCCTTTGGGTCCGTAGAGCTTGTGAGCGGAGATGGACAGTATATCCAGGTTCATCTGGTTGACATCTACCGGTATGTGGCCCACTGTTTGCACGGCGTCTGTGTGGAAGTACACGCCTGCCGTCCTGGCAATTTTACCGATTTCAGCGATGGGTTGAATGGTGCCGACTTCATTATTGGCATGCATAATAGAGATGATGACGGTTTTTGGGGTGATGGCTTTTCTGACGTCATCCGGGTCGACCATTCCGTACCGGTCGACCGGCACAAATGTGATGGAACAGCCCTGCTCTTTCAGGAACTCGCACGTTTCCAGGACGGCGTGGTGCTCGATAGGGGTGGTGATAATATGGCTACCGGGCTCATGCCTGGCGGCGACAGCCCCTTTTAGCGCCCAGTTGTCCGCCTCGGTGCCGCCACTGGTGAAGTAAATCTCGTCAGGCTGTGCGCCGACGAGATGAGCCAGCTTTTCCCGGGCTTCTTCGACGGCGGTCCTGGCTTCCTGCCCGCAGGCGTGAACGCTGGACGGATTCCCCCAAACGTCCTGAAAAGAGTGTAACATCGCCGCGATGACTCCGGGGTGTGTAGGCGTCGTGGCGGCGTAGTCGAGATAGACCCGCTTCACGGTTTCCCTCCGTTCGTGGTTTTTGTTTAAGGCAGACCTTGTTGCAGAGTGTCCTCGAAAGCTTTCAACAGGTCAGCCTGCTTCATCACCATCTTACCAGAAACGGTCTCAAAAGGTACAGCCGCTTTAGGGTATCTCACACATGCTCCCGCCACACCGGTGCCATCGCTGGCATTGAAGGTCGTGCCGCAGGAATCACAGACCAGCAGGTTTTTATCGAGGGTGAAACTGATGGAACGGCAGGGGACACAAACGTCCGCTCTAACATGGGTCTTGCCAGAGTAAACATATGCCATGTAGTAGGCGGTCCCTTTTTCTGTTTCCACTTTAAAATGGGTGTTCCGTTTGCTCTGCACCAGGTCGAAGGGAATTGAAACCGTACCGGCGCTTACTTCGGGGGTAATCCAGGTGGGAGCCACCGGTGATTTAGGTTCCCCGGATGCCGTACCGCCTGAACACGCCGCCAGCACGAGTGTGGATGCTAACGCAGAAACGGCTAACACGCCCATGATAATCAAAGCAATTTTATTTCGTTTCACTTGACCCTACCCCTTCCCAACATTCTTGGTCCGGCTGACGATGCGCCCGTCTTGCAGGGAAACGACTTCCCGGGTAATCCTCGCCACTTCCGGATTATGCGTCACCACGATGATGGTATGTCCATCCCGGTTCAGTTCCTCGAACAAGCGGATGATTTCTTCACCCGTTTTCTTATCCATGTTGCCCGTCGGCTCGTCAGCCAGGATGAGCGACGGCGCCGTTACCAGCGCCCGGGCAATCGCCACTCTCTGCTGTTCCCCGCCGCTGAGTTCGTTCGGTTTATGATTGACGCGCTTCTCCAGCCCGACACGCTTCAGTAGCTCCATCGCCTTTTCGGTTTTTCCGTTGGCGCTGTAAAACACGAGCGGTAAGAGCACATTTTCCAGCGCCGTCAGCGATTGCAACAGGTGATATTGCTGAAAGACATAAGCTATCTTGCCCCGCCGTATCGCGACGAATGCATCCTCGGTGAGGTTATCGATGCGCTCCCCGTTCAGGATGATTTCGCCGCTGGTGAGCCGTTCCAGTCCACCGATAATATTCAGCAGGGTGGACTTGCCGCTGCCGGAGGGACCCATAATGGAGACGAATCCACCTTTCTCCACTTCCAACGATACGTTATCGAGTGCGGTTACTTTTGCCGCACCGTCACCATAAATTTTAGAGGCGTTTTTTATCTCGAGCATGTGCTCACCCCTTACAGCGACCGGAATGCTTCCGCGATTTTAATGCGGGTGGCGTGGATTGCAGGGTAGACGGTCGCTACAGCGGCAACCGCCACGGCGATTCCCAGTGACAGCGGAATAAACTGCGGTAAAGCGCGGATAGAGACACCTTCGAAGATGACCGGACCGATACCGTAAGCCAGTAGCGTGCCCGTGAAATACCCCAGCACCCCGCCAATCACCCCGATGACCAGTGCTTCGAGCATAAATACCTGCATAATCTGGCGACGGGAGGCTCCCACTGCCCTCATAATACCGATATCCCGGGTGCGTTCGTGGACGGAGGACATCATGGTGTTGACGACACCGAAAACCCCGATGATAAGGGTAATACCGGCCAGCGAAATCATAAGCCTGTTGACCTTCGTCACCAGGTCCATCTCCGAATTGGCAATCTGTTTGACCGCAATCGCTTTTATGCCGGGGATGTTCTGGTTCAGAGCGGTGGCGATAATTTCGACGGGGCAGGCATTGCAGAGAGCGCGGATATCGATAGATGAGATAAGTCCTTCTTTGCCGAATGCCTTCTGCAGGGTAATCAGCGGCACGACCACCTGGTAGTCGTCAGACGAGCCTGTCTCGTCCAGAATACCGGCAATGACGAGTTTGGTACTGCCGTTGAGCGGGATTTCATCACCGACTTTCAGTTTGAGAACCTGGGCGGTCATTGCTCCCACAATCGCCTCGTTATCCGCCGCGATGTATTTACCGGCGCTCATTTGCCACCAGTTTTTGATTGCCAGCTCATCTTCAGGCAAAACACCGCTGATAATGACGGTAATGCCCCGTACGGGAGCGTTCACATAAAGGCGGGGAGCAATCGTGGCGATGGGTAGATTATCGTTGATATCGAGAGCTTTCCTGATTTCGCCATCCGCGATATCACGGATTTTCGGTAGATTTGCCTCCGAGATATAATTCTCACCAACGGTCAGGGTGCCCAGGCTCAGGTTACCCAGTTTGGTATCGATGCTGTTAATATCGGGAATGATGGTGAGGTTGGCGCCGTATTTCTCAATCTGGCCGTAAATCCGGTTCTCCCCGGCATAGGCAATGGTGAGGACACCGACTACCGTCATTGTACCGATGACCACGCCGAGGGCGGCATAGAGTACCCGCCGCTTCCGCCTCAGGATGTCTTTCAGGACGATCTGGTTTAGCTTCAAATCCACCCCTCCCCCGGATACTCCTCTGCCGCCCGCGACGCACAGCAAGGAGAATAGTCCACATTCATTATCATCTTACTAGAGATTAGCAGAAAAAGTGATTTTCTGTCAATTGATTAAAGTTACAAACACGTGCGCCTGGAATATATGTTTCCCACCCAGGTCCGGCATTTCTGCATTAACCGTGCTTCCGCATCCGACACGCAATGGATTCTAAAAACTCTTACTAATCGTCTCATATTAGAATTGACTCTAAAACTTTTCTAAAGGCTATCCAACACTGTCATTCTGGAGCCCTTCAAAATCGTTCAGGGTAAACTCCGCGAAGAATCTCAGGGTGGGGACATTAACCTGGATTATCCCCGCTCCACCAGATTCTTCGTCGTCCCTATGAGGATTAAGTGGGAATCGGGACTCCTCCAGAATGACATGTACGGGCATTTTCTAGGTAAAGCCATCACGCATACGTTTGTGACTAAAATTCAACATACTAACTTTTTGGTAAGACGGACGTTTTAATATCTAGAAACTAATGAAAGGACAGGGAAAATGAAAAGAAAAATCTTAGCTATCCTTATCACAATGGCACTCGTCGGTGCGGCACTTTTCCAGGTATTACCCGCCAGCGCCGATACCCCCGGTCCCCTCGACCACGTCCAGGTCACCCCGGCAAACGCAGCAGTGGTAGCCGGAGCCACCAAGCAGTTCACCGCGAAAGCCTTCGACGCAACAAATCATGAAATTACCGGTCTCACGTTTACGTGGGCTGTGGTGGCTGGAGGCGGGACAATCGATGCCAACGGGCTTTTCACCGCAGGGACCACCACGGGACCCTTCCACAATACCGTCCAGGCTTCTACGACTCAAAACACAATTACTAAAACCGGGCTGGCATCGGTAACGGTTACAGCTCCGCCCGCCACGCCGGCACCTGCCAGGCTAAAAGCCAAAATGATATCCGGACTTCTCAGGTTATTCGTGAAAACCGTTGGTTTCGATAACTTCCTGGGCGGTCAGTGGAGCGTCAAGAACGGCACCGCAATCGATACTGTGAAAGTGATTCCGGGCGTTGTCAAGACAGTTTCGGCGACCTCGCTGTCGATACTGCCCAACGGTCAAACTACGAATCGCGACTTCGTTCTGTCACCCGATACCGTTATCCTGCCGAAAGGTGCGGAGCTCAAGGTTGATGACAGGGTCGTGGTCATTACCGTTAACGATAACGTCCAGTTTGTAGTAAAGATAACCGCGCCGGGCACTACATCCAACCGCCTGCCGCCGGGACTGGCAAGGCAGGGCAAAGACCGCGATGAAGACAAGAAGGTCCCTCCGGGATGGTCGAAAGGTAAGAAAGCCGGCTGGGACAAAGAAAGAGAACCAAAGGAAAAAGACTCCGAGGACGACGAAGACTAGACTTTTAAATTAACCTGTTAGTTCCGAGGGGGTATAGGGGGGCGCGTACGCGCCCCCCCCTTTTTTATTTGAATTTTGAATTTGAAATCATTGACAATTGCCACTACAGGTGGTACCATAATCGCGTGAAGGACGAAAGAATAATAAGAAAGTTCCTCACTGATAAAAAGCATATTACCGTTAAAGATTGCGATACACTTCTTCTTTCCATAGGCTACGAACTGCGAAAGGGTCGCGGGAGCCACCGGACGTATCACAAAAAGGGCAACCGCCCGATTACGATAGTAATTCCAAAGGGGACGAAATACATAAATTCTCTCTACGTTAATAACATCGTTAAATTCCTGGAGCTGGAGGGATAGCGTGGAAACAACAATCAAGAGACGGCCGCTTGAGTATTATCTCGGTCTGAAATACCCGGTCACTATTGAAGAGGCACCGGAGGGTGGTTTCTTTGCCGCAATCGAAGAATTGCCAGGATGCTTCGCGCAGGGAAAATCGATAACCGAAGCATATGAGATGATAGAGAAGGCACGGCGGATGTGGCTGGAAGTGGCTTACGAGGACGGACAGGATATTCCCACGCCGCGGAGCGAGGCACAATACAGCGGCAAGTTCAACGTCCGGGTGCCGAAAACCCTGCACCGTAAGCTCGACCAGTTAGCGGAAAAAGAAGGCGTCAGCCTCAACCAGTTCCTTGTGTCGACACTCTCTCACGCCGTAGGTCAAAGGGAGGCGCAGAAAGTTAAATCTC
>JAUYDN010000121.1 GCA_030691775.1 Dehalococcoidia bacterium | reverse complement strand
CTGATGTCCCCCCTATCCTGTGCAGGCACTTTGTGTTCAAACCTTTGGGCGGTGCGAAACCATTGTGCCCATTCGCCGTTAAGTCGGTCATAGGATAGGGGGTTTTCGTCTTGTGGACAGCATAAAGTAGTTACCACGCTTAACCCCCTTTTCGGGCAAGCGTTCAGGTCAAGGCTTTGTCGTTCCGTATTCGGTTGTTAAAGTGCTTCGTTTTGTGTGTATTTCTAGCTTCATTTTCCAACAAAAAGTCATTAAATGATATTTCAAGCATTAGCTACATTCTCACCCCCTCCCCTAGGGGCTGACTTTGAAAATAAAGAAAGACTTTGAGACTGGGGACGGATGATAGAGTGGAAGGGCAGCGTTAATAAGCATCAGCGCGAAGTGTGGCTACTTCGCAATAGCTGAGACTGTGCGAGCAAAAAACAGATGGATGAATATACTTTGGGGGAGAAACTATCGGGCAACGGCAGGACTTGAACCAGCTACCAGGGGGCTTATGAGTTCTGTGTTCTTTCTCTGCGTTGCCCTATGTGCCGGTATTTCTGACCTTGCGGTGGGGCCAGCCGGTTTGCTTCGATTGATGACTGCGGCCATTTTCGGGGTACAGGGTATATTGGGGATTTGACCAGAGAGCCTCATCCGCCGCTCTGCCGGCTGCGGTCAGGCGATAGTAGGTGCGGTCCGGCGCCTGTGGATAGTTGCCCTGGATGGACGAGGCGCCGGTCTCAGTAGTAGTCTCGACCCATCCGAGTCTTTTCAACATGCCGAAGTACACGAGGAAGGAGTGATATCTCATGCGCGTAAACTTGCGGGAGACCTTCTTCAGTTCGCGTTCACGGACCTTCTCCGCCTGATCCTCGGTGATATCGGCGCCGGACAGCACCATGCGACTGATGATTCTCTCGGCACGTTCCCGAGCAGTGGCCCGGGCGAGCGCCTCTTTGTACTCGTAGTTGATGTCCGCCTGGGGAGCCCCACGCTCCGGGTCTATCGGTGTGGAGCCTTCCGTCCCTTTACCTAAAAGGTACTCCCGTATAAACCAACCACAGCCGAACGGGCGAAGGAAGCCGCCTCTATTGGGTCTAATGTCCATCATCCGGTTTTGCCTCTTTCTTCCACAACTTTTCATACCAGTCCTTAAGTTCCTCTCCGGCCACCTTTCTGTATTTCGCGGTGGTGTTGAACGAGACGTGGCCTAAATGTTCCTAGAGGAGCCTGAGTCCATCGCCGGAGTCATCAATTTTCATCGCCTGGATAGCAAAGGCATCCCGCAGGCGGTGGGGAGTGACGTTGTGCATTCTTCCGGTCTCGGGATTAACCAGCTTTGGTAACCTGGCTCTCTCAGCACATTCTTTAACGATTTGCCAGGCGCGGTGCCGGTTAATACCGAAGAGAAAAGTTTTGTCTCCCCGTTTCACCGGACCTCCGCGCACTATGTAATCCCTCATCATCTCCAAAGTATCTTCATCCAGCGGTAACGTTCTGACTCTACGGTGCTCTTGCTCCTTGGCAACGGCTTCCTTTACCGTCGCGCCGCATTTGGGACAGAAGGCGTGACTCTTCCCTAACCTGGTGCCACACTGGGAACAGGAGAGCTTTATCCTTGCCTTCAGGTGCTCGATGGTCACCGTGTCCTGCTTGAAATCGATATCGTCCACCCTGACTCCCAGAACTTCAGAGACGCGGCAGCCAAGATGAAACAGAAGCCGTATTAGCAGCTTATCCCGCAGGTACTCGGCTGCCTGCTCCAGTTGCTCAACCTCACCTGGCTCAAGGTAGGCTTTATTCATTACCCGCCCCCCCTCGATTACCATGAATCATGAACTATCATTCGTAGGGGTCACTACAGTCGCCGTGATGCCAGCCACTGGAGGTCAAAAATTTCCGTATAGCTTTCTTGTCTTCATCGGTGTCTACTGTCATCTCTTTCCCACACTTGCTGCAAGGATAGGTCACGGCATAGAGATTAGAGGCTACTTCGTTTCCCCTTTCCCAGCCTGCCTCGTAAGCTTGTTGCCTTATTTCTTCTTCAGCCCTGATTGTCAACTCAGTGAGGCCGAGTCCTACTTTGAGAACGTCAACGCAACTCATACCCTTCTTTTCTTTGGCTTCCCGGAGCCCGTTACGAATTTCCTCGTCAGTACGAAGACTTATTACCGGGTGGCTCGTCTCGTATCTTTTTCGTGATGGTGGATCCCCTCTCTGTTTGCTTTCCACTTTTTTCATACGGTTCATTTGTCTTCTCCAACATTTTCTTCAGCGCAGCTTTGGGAACCACTAACCGCCGCCGCCCACACCTTATGGTTGGAAGTTGTCCCAGCCGTGCCATTTCGTAGCCGGTATTTCGTGATACACCGAGCATTCTGGCAGCAGCGGTGACACTGATGCACAGCGGCTCTGTTAGGTCCAAGTTATCATTCTGCCCCATTGTCAGGCTCCGTCAGGATTAATTTTATTAATTACCCACAACCCTCTTGACAAACACGAATTTATTTGATATTATTAATTCGTTCCTAATAAAAGGGAGGACTACCATAATTACTTATTTTAGCATACTATATGCCAATTACCTTCTTATTATAGCATTTCGTCGAAACACAATGCAACAGTAAAAATACGAAAGGAGGCGAAATATGGGATTTAATTTTGAGGTGAAGTTATTTGCTCTTAGTCGTCGGAGCGAGGGAAAGGGATGGGGCGAGATTAGACGTGCTATTAAGGAGAGGTTTAATGTTGATCCGCCCACCGTGCGCTCCCTCCAGAAGTGGGAAAAGGAAACAGACCGTGGAGTCCTCGACCACGCTCTTAAAGAGAAGGCTAAGAAAGAAGCGGAAGCTATTAAGCGACAGGCACTAACAAGTGTGGCTGAAGACCTTCTTCCTCGTCTGTGGAAAGCCCGGGATGCAGGCGATGACATTGAGTATGAAGGCTGGAGGTGGTTCCTTTCTATTGTGGAAAGTACCTTAGGCAGTGAAAAGTTCAAACGATTCCTAGAGCGGTATAAAACTGAGGGGAAAGGAAAACCTGACGTACCTCCAGCGGCAGTAGTATCTACTAAAGATGGGAGTTAGCAATGAAGGGATATATTCGTCAACGGTCTAAGGGTAAATGGGAGATTACCATCGATGTCGGTAGGGACTCTTCAACATATAAGCGCATGCGGCACTTTGAAACCGTTATTGGTGGTAAGAAGGACGCGCAACATCGGCTGGCTGACTTACTACTAAACATTGAGAAGGACACCTACATTAAGCAACAGACCAGAGAAAGCTAAGAATACATCATCTGGCCCCGCCGCCTCATTCCGAATGGTGCAGGAAAAATGCGGGCCAGTGGAAGACAAGGGAACATCTACCTTCTGGGGATCGGCGAGGGATGAGTGGAGCACTTACATCCGCGGGATAAATACAGAAACTAGAAGCCAATAATCAGGCGAAGGAGGCTAGACAATGAGAGGTCACATAGAAAAGAGGGGTAAGGATAGTTATTCCCTCGCAATCAGTATGGGGAAAGACGCCAATACTGGCAAGTACAAGTATCAGTGGACAACCGTCAAGGGCACTAAGAAAGAGGCAGAAAAACGCCTATCAGAGATTCTAAACCAGCTCGACACCGGCATGTTTATGCGTCCCGGTAAGACTACCCTCGCAGAATACCTTGAGAGGTGGCTTAAAGACTATGCCAAGCCTAACCTGTCCCCACGTGGCTATGAGCGGTACGAAAGCATATGCCGTGTGCACCTTATCCCGTCCCTGGGGAATATACCACTAACCCAGCTTAAGCCAGAGCACCTTCAAAAGCTTTACACAGTCAAACTCAATAATGGTCTTAGCGCTCTGACTGTCAGGTATCTTCATACCGTGATTCATAAAGCTTTACAGACAGCGCTTAAGTGGGGATTGGTAAGTCGTAACGTGGCCGATGGTGTTGACATACCCCGTGCCCGTCATAATGATATGCAGACATGGGACGAATATGATATTACCCGTTTTCTGGACACTGCTAAGGACAGTCCTTATTATGCGCTATTCCACACCGCTCTATTTACCGGTATGAGACGGTCTGAATTATTAGCTTTGCGCTGGCTGGATGTTGACTTGCTTTTCAGCCAGGTATCTGTTACCCGTAGCCTTCACCATCTAAAGGACGGCAGTTATGTTTTTACGCAACCCAAGTCAGCCAAGAGTCGGCGGACAATATCCCTCTCACCTTCAGCGATTCTTACGTTAAAGGAGCAGCGGGAAAAGCAAGCGTCAATCTGGGCTAGGCTGGGAAAAACCTTGACTGATAATGACCTGGTATTCAGCACCCCGGAAGGTAAACCCTTACGCCCTAATACGGTTAGCCGGGCATGGGCGATGTTAGCCGCACGAGCCGGTGTCAAGGTGATTCGCTTTCACGATGCGCGGCATACCCACGCGTCTTTAATGCTTAAACAGGGCGTACACCCAAAGATTGTTCAAGAGCGACTGGGTCACGCCAGTATTCAAATAACTCTTGATACCTATTCGCACGTTGCCCCAGGGCTTCAGCAGGCGGCCGCAGAAGGTTTTGATAAACTGGTGTCCTCTGGGTATAATGAGAATGGCAAAAATGAACCTGTTAGGAAACATTATTAGCATATTATTAGCAAAATGGTTATTATGTAAAATTATACTACTTAACAATAACATAATTCTAGCTTCAAAATAAGCACTTGGAGAGGTGACCGAGTGGTTGAAGGTGCCGCTCTCGAAAAGCGGTTCACGATTTATCGTGACGTGGGTTCGAATCCCACCCTCTCCGCCACAGGCGGAAATAATAAACATCAATAATCAATTATCAAGTCCTCCCCTCCCCAAATTATTTGTCACTATGAGGAACAAAGCGAGTTGGAGGGCTTACCCCGAGCCAATAACATGAACCGAAGTGGAATTACAGACCGGGAATGGTTTTTCTATATCGTCAGATGTAGAGATAACTCCCTGTATTCCGGTATTGCGGTCGATATACAAGAACGGCTGAAAGAACACAACAATGGAACAGGTGCGAAATACACCTCCGGCCGCAGGCCGGTGGCATTAGTATATAGCGAGCCATGCAACAATGTTTCTGAAGCCAGGAAACGAGAGGTACAGGTTAAAAGGTGGTCGAAAACCGAGAAGGAGCGACTAATCCAAGGGACTTACCCGATACAGATGTAATGATACGAACGTCGATGTTAATTGAGCTGACGTGAGTTTTCCTCGATTTCACTCGGAACAGGCGAATCCCGCCCTCTCCCGGTAAAAATAACAAGTACGAATAGCCAAGCATCAAACAAATTCCAACTCCCAAATCAAAAACTCGCATCACCCGGCTCAATGTACACGTAGGTTTACCGGAGCGGCCGATTAGCTCCTCGATTGTCGAACTGTCGCCCTTTGGTCGCACCTGCACACCACTCTTTACAAAGCCAGCTTGCAAGCCGTAAACTGGACAATAGTGCGGAGAGGTGCTGGAGTGGTCTAACAGGCACGCCTGGAGAGCGTGTGTCGTCTTACTGACGACCGTGGGTTCGAATCCCACCCTCTCCGCCATGAAGTGAGAGTGGAGCCGTTTCACCGGCTTTGATGATGAATAACCCCACCAGGACTAACGTAAACAGATTTAAGGCTTACCTTAAGGAACTTTTCCCCGGGCTGGTGCCGCTCTTCCTCCTCGCCCATTTTATGCACCACGTGCCTGGGTTTATTATCCAGCCTGTCCTCCCTTCCATCCAGGACAGGTTCAAGCTCGATTATTTCAGTATCGGTGGGTTGATGGCGGCATACAACCTGGCTTACGGCGCCAGTCAACTTCCCGCCGGCTGGCTCGGAGACCGCATTGCACCCCGGATATTGATTACGGCGGGCGTCGCCGGGGTGGCATTTTTCGGCCTGCTTGCCGGTCTCGCCCCAACCTACCTGATGCTGGTATTTGCCCTGTTGCTGATGGGCATATTCGGCGGCGGCTACCACCCCTCCGCCGCGCCCGTCCTTTCTGATACAACGCCGGTGGAAAAGCGTGGGCGTGTGCTCGGTATCCACCAGATCGGCGGGACTGCGGCTAATTTCCTGACCCCGCTCTTCGTCACCATCATTGCCGTGTTTGCCAGCTGGCGCGGCTCATTTATCGTGCTCTCCATTCCCATCTTCGCTTACGGTATCTATCTCTATTATCTCCTGAAACGCCGCCGACTGGGAGACAGACCGCACCCGGTCGAGACGGAAAGCTTCTCCATCCGCATTAACCCGCGTGGCTATCTGCGCCGCATCGTCGCCTTCGTGGCTATGGGCACAGCCGTGCAGGTCTTCATCTTCTCCGTCCTCTCCTTCATTCCCCTGCTGGTGGTGCGCGAATACGGTGGCTCGGAACAGCTTGGCGCCGCGCTCCTGGCACTGGGGCACCTGGGAGGATTATGGTCTGGACCCATCGGCGGACACATCTCGGACCGGATCGGGAAAGTGCCGGTGATGCTGACCATCAGCCTGGCGGCGGGCCCCATTATCTACCTGTTGAGCCTCGGTACGTACTGGTGGCTGTTACCCATCCTCCTCCTCCTGATGGGCACCGTCAGGTATGTGGCAATGCCGGTGGCTGAAGCGTACGTCATCAGTAACACCTCTCAACACAACCGCTCTACCGCCCTGGGCATCTACTATTTCATCGCCCAGGGGGGCGCAGGCTTCGTCTCGCCGGTTATCGGTAAACTTATCGACCAGTACAGCTTCAGCGTCGCCTTCGCTTCTATCGGCGCCGGGCTTTTCGTCGTCGTGCTCGTCTGCTCGCTTTTCCTGTGGGGGCACAAAGACTGATTATGATTTTAGCCCTTGAAGAAAATCGTGAACAAAATGGATAAATTATGTCGGGGCGGGGCTTGACCCCGTCCAGGTCGACCTCAAGGGTCGCCCCTACAATTGATATTCTTGCTTCTGGCTTGTCTGGGTCAACTTATTAGTCTGCAGTTCCAATAACAAGTTCGGGATAAATTTCCCATCAAGCTTTATCTGAAAACTGATAGCTGTGAACTGATAGCTTTTAGTGTGTTATGATAGCTAATATCTCACCATGAACAAAAAAGACCTGAAGTACTGGGTTGGTTTCAGCTTCATTCCGAGCATCGGGCGCGTGCGGTTCAACCAGATCGAAAGCCACTTCGGCGATATGGAGTCTGCCTGGCAAGCCCCGCCCGCGGAACTGAGAAAAGCGCGACTCGACGATGCCGTTATCCGCGCTATCAATACCTGGCGCCCGAAGATATCGCTCGATGACGAAATGGAGAAACTGGAACGCTATGGCGTGCAGGTGATAACCTGGCACGATGATATTTATCCTGCCCGCCTCAAGGAAATCTATGATTATCCACCCGTTCTCTATATCAAAGGCACGCTTACCGCGGCGAACGAGTGGTGTCTGGCGGTGGTGGGTACGCGGCGGGCGACCGCTTACGGCCGTCAAGTGACGGAGGAGCTGGTTACCGACCTGGTGCGCAACAATATCACCATCGTCAGCGGGCTGGCGCGCGGCATCGATTCCATTGCCCACCAATCCGCTCTCGATGCCGGCGGTAGGACCATCGCCGTTCTTGCCAGCGGGCTCGATATCATCTATCCCGCGGAAAACCTGAATATGGCGCGGCGCATCCTGGAAAACGGCGCCCTCATCAGCGAATATCCGCCGGGTATCAAGCCCCGCGCAGACCACTTCCCGCGGCGCAACCGCATTCTCAGCGGTATGAGCCTGGGAGTGCTGGTAACGGAAGCCGGGGAAGGGAGCGGCGCCCTTATTACCGCCAACCTCGCCCTGGAGCAGAACCGCGATGTGTTAGCAGTCCCCGGTAGCATCCTGTCTCCAGCGAGCCGTGGTACCAACCATCTCATCCAGGAAGGCGCCAAGCTGGTGCAGACCTGCCAGGACATCCTCGAGGAGCTTAACCTGCGTGCCGTCGCCCAGCAACTCGAGTTCAAGGAAATCATCCCGGCAAGCGAGACCGAAACCGCTCTGATTCAAAAACTGTCCGCCGAGCCTGCGCACATCGACGATATTTGCGCGGGGAGCGGCTTGCCAGTTGCCACCGTGAGCAGTACACTGGCGATGATGGAGCTGAAAGGGATGATAAGGTCAGTGGGGAATATGTCTTATGTACTGGCACGTGAAGCCAGAGAAGCTTACGGAGTGAAAATTGAGTAGTCAGAAAAAAGAACTGGTCATTGTCGAATCGCCAGCGAAGGCAAAAACGCTGGGAAAAATACTGGGGAGCAAATACATCCTCATGGCATCGATTGGGCACATCCGCGATTTGCCGCGCAGTAAGCTGGGGGTGGATGTAGAGCACGATTTCGCCCCCGGTTATGTGGTACCTCGCACCAAGAGCAAGCTGGTCAAGGAACTTAAAGAAGCCGGTAAAAAAGCGAAGACAATCTATCTCGCCACCGACCCGGACCGCGAGGGGGAAGCCATCGCCTGGCACCTTGCCACGGTCATCGATGGTGGAAAGATACCCGTCCGCCGTGTCACCTTCCACGAAATCACGGATGAAGCTGTCCAGCAGGCGTTCAAGCATCCCCGCGATATCGATAGCCACCTGGTGAACGCACAGCAGGCACGCCGCGTCCTCGACCGTCTGGTAGGGTACAAACTCAGCCCGTTGCTCTGGCAGAAGGTACGGCGCGGTCTTTCTGCCGGTAGAGTGCAGTCCGTGGCACTCAGGATAATCGTCGACCGCGAACGGGAGATTGAGGGTTTTATCCCCCAGGAATACTGGGTAATTGAGGCAGAGCTTCAGAAACATGAAAATCAGCCCTTCCGCGCTCAGCTCATCGGCCTGGCGGACGGTACCAAACTGGAAATCAATAACGAGGAGAAGGCAGACACCCTCAAAGAAAGGCTGGAACGAGCGAAATATACTGTCGATAAACTCAAGACCAAAAAAGTCGTCCGTCACCCGGCGCCACCTTTTATTACGAGCACGCTCCAGCAGGAAGCCTGGTACAAACTGCGGTTTTCCGCCGGGCAGACCATGGCAATTGCCCAGGAGCTTTATGAAGGTTTGCCGCTGGGGGGCGGGGACAGCGTTGGCTTGATTACCTACATGCGTACCGATTCCACGCAGGTAGCCCGCACCGCTATTAGTGAAACCAGGGACTTCATCCATAACAAGTATGGAGCAGACTTTGTGCCGCCGCACGCCAGGGTATATACCCGCCGGGTCAAGGGAGCACAGGAAGCCCACGAGGCAATCCGTCCCACCAGAATCAACCGCACCCCGGACGCGATAAAGCAGTACCTTTCCGCCGTTCAGTTCAAACTCTACCAGCTTATCTGGAACCGGATGGTCGCCAGCCAGATGGCAGCGGCAATTTACGATAGCACTGCGGTGGACATCGAAGCGAAGGCGACCGGCTCCCGCGATACCTACCTGTTCCGCGCCACGTCTTCCGTGCTCAAATTCCCCGGTTTCACTATCCTTTACCAGCGCGACGAAGGTAAAACGGAATATGATGAAGGCAAGGCAAAACTGCCTGACCTGGACAGGGGCGATATTCTGAAGCTGATACAGATTCTGGCGGAACAGCGCTTTACCCAGCCGCCACCCCGCTTCACCGAAGCCAGCCTTATCCGCACGCTGGAAGAAAGAGGCATCGGCAGGCCGAGCACTTATGCGCCGATTCTTGCCAACATCCAGGACCGGGAATACGTGACCAGGACCGGCGGCATCTTCAAACCCACCGAGCTCGGCACAGTGGTAACAGACCTGCTGAAAAATAACTTCCCGGACATTGTGGACATCGAGTTCACAGCCCGCATGGAAGATGACCTCGATGACATCGCCAGCGAGAAGAAGGAATGGGTGGACGTTGTCCGCAATTTCTACACGCCATTTGAAAAGATGCTGGAGACCGCGAAAACAGGTATTGAGCGTGTGAAAATGCCGGACGAGATTACCACCGAGCTTTGCGAGAAGTGCGGGCGTCCGCTGGCGATAAAAGTCGGCAGGTTCGGTAAATTCCTCGCCTGCACCGGCTACCCGGAGTGCAAGTTCACCAAGAGCTACCAGATAAAGACCGGGGTCAAGTGCCCGGAGTGCGGTATCGGCGAGCTTATCCAGCGCCTCAGTAAGAAGGGCAAAGTCTTCTTCGGGTGCAGTAACTACCCTAACTGTACGTTTGCTACCAGCGCCCGTCCCCTCCCTCAGCCATGCCCGAGTTGCGGTAACCTGCTCACGGAATACCGTGAAAACCACGCCAGGTGTGTGAAATGCCGCTACCGGGGTCCGCTGCCGGAGGTAACAGAGAAGGAGCAAGTAGCGGTAACGGGGAACTGAAACAGCACACAGCAATTAGTCGTTAGGAAAGCAGGAAATTCACCACCGCTACCGTCATTACTATGAAAATAACAACCAAACGCCTTTTGTCATACCAGCCCCGTATTAGAGTGCGGGGTAAACTCCGGCTGGTATCCAGAGTAAACAACTGACGCAATAGGAGGTTAAGCTTTTACACAACGCCCCATCCCTTTCTCCCTTCCCGCGGGGAAGGGAGATTGTTAGCAAGAGGGACTGCGCCCCTCTTAGACGCCCCTATGCAAAGTGGGCGGTCAGCTTGCTTTTGGAACCCATAATTGCTGTTATTAACCACTCCAAAATGTCATTCCAGTGAAGCTTGTCCCGTACAGTGATACGAGAGCTGGAATCCAGAAGAAGAGAAATACGCCTGGATTCCCGCTCGGAGGCGGGACTGACAAAAAGGAGTGAAGGTTTTCATACTTCGTGGTGTTGATGCAATCGGCACAAATGATTACTTTGGAAACATCATTACTTGTCATCCTGGAGGAGTCCGTCCCACCATTTCTCCTGGAGAGCCTGCCCCGTACTAGATACGGGGACGACGAAGGGTCTCAGGGCGGGGCAGTGGAAATCATTACCCTTCCACGAGAGTCTCCGTTCCAATTGCATCGGGAAATGATAGCTCGTTCGTGCTCCTTTGTGGTGTCGATATCATCGGGATGAATGGTTCTGAGCTAATTAAATGCAGACGATTATTGACCGTTATGTAAACTATCTCCGGGCAGGCAGGAATGCCTCGCCACACACCGTGTCCACCTACATCAATGCCCTGGTAGGGAACAAAATACGCGGTAAAGAGAAAGGGTTTTTCCAGTTCCTTTTTGCACGCAAAATCAATTCTTTTGAGGCTGTCAACCGGCAGACCCTGCGCGACTATATGTACTATCTGATGCAGACCGGGGCGGCGAAATCGAGCATCGCAAACAAACTTTCCGCCATCCGTTCTTTTTTCCGTTACCTGCACAATGAAGATATTATCAAAGAAAACCCGCTGGTACAGGTCTCTTCGCCAAAACTCGACCGCCGTCTCCCCATTATCCTCACTGCCGATGAAATCAAGCGTTTGCTGGAAGCGCCGGACGCAACGACGCCAGCCGGACAGCGTGACAGGGCTATACTGGAACTTCTCTATGCTTCCGGCTTACGCGTCAGCGAGATTGTTCAGTTGGACCTGTGGCAGGTAAACATCGAGACGAGGGAACTCAGGGTGGTGGGAAAGGGCAACAAAGAACGCATCGTACTCATGGGCGACCCGGCAGCGGATGCCCTGACCGTTTATCTCGCGGAAGGACGGCAAAAGCTCCTCAGTGATGAGAAAACAGAAGCTGTCTTTATCAACCGTTTCGGCAAACGCCTGATTCCGCGGCGCGTCCAGAAGATTATCGATGAACAAGCGGTGGCGGCCGGCATCACGCGCAAGGTGCATCCGCACGTCCTGCGCCATACTTTCGCCACCCACATGCTCGATGGCGGGGCAGACCTGCGGGTGGTACAGGAGCTACTCGGCCACGCCAGCCTGTCCACGACCCAGATTTATACACACGTGAGTAAAAGCCAGGCAAAGAAGGTCTACCTGGCTGCGCACCCCTTCGCCAGTGGAAGAAAAACAGATGACAGCCAGTAGACTGGAAAAACTGCGGCATGAACTCGGTATACGGGAAATCGATGCTATCTTTGTTTCCCAACCGGAAAACCGCTATTACCTTTCCGGGTTCGATGGCTCGGCGGGTTTTGTGCTCATTACCCCTGAGGATGCCATCCTTGCCACGGATTTTCGTTACGTGGAACAGGTAAAACAGCAATCACCGCATTTTACCCTGTTTGAAATCAAAGGACGAACCGCAGAGTGGTTTCCAAAACTGCTGGATGGGTTAGAAACAAAGCGGTTGGGGTTTGAGCAGGCGCACATCACTTTTACTTTCCACCAGGAATTGAGTGGAATCCTGCAGAAAGAACGTCCGCAAACCCAGCTTATACCGCTGGAAAACACCGTAGAGACACTGCGCGGCATCAAAGAGCCAGAGGAGATTGAATTTATCCAGCGTGCCGCAGAAATCGGCGATTTAGCGTTCAATGAGGTAACAGAGAAACTCAAACCGGGTATTACCGAGCTACAGGTCGCCTGGGAGCTTGAGAAAACGATGCGTGAAGCCGGTAGCGGTCCTATGCCCTTCGAGGTAATCGTTGCCGCCGGACCGAACGGCGCCCTGCCTCATCACAAACCATCCGACCGTCCCATTAACGCCGGCGAGCCAGTGGTCATCGATATGGGCGCGCGGCGTAAAGGTTATTGCAGTGACCTCACCCGGACTATCTGTATCGGCGAGCCGGATGCCACCTTCCGCAAGATTTACGGCATCGTACAGCGGGCGCAAGAAGCCGCTATCGAAGGCACCTGTGCGGGCACGAACGGCATCCAGGCGGATGACCTGGCGCGGAGCATCATCAAAGCCGAAGGGTACGGTGAAATGTTCGGACACGGGCTGGGACACGGCGTTGGACTGGCTACCCACGACCCGTTTCCCCGTCTCAGCCCGCTGGCGCCGCCCGATGCTCTCCTGGATGGCATGGTCTTCAGCATCGAGCCGGGGATTTACCTGCCAGGGTGGGGCGGTGTGAGGATTGAAGACCTGGTGATGCTGGAGAACGGCAAGGTGAAACTGCTATCGCGGGCACGGAAATGGAAGTAGAAGTGATACCCTTACCCTCTCCCCTCAAGGGAACGTTGCCCTAAATGTCATTCTGAGGAGCGAAGTGAACGAAGAATCCCCGACACTACTCAGTAGGCAGGGAGACCCTTCCCCCGATTTTCATCGGGGTCAGGGTGACAGGGCTACTCGACTTTTGAGACAAAGCCCCTCAAGGGAGAGGAAAAAGACTGGAAGGGAAGCAAATTGCTGAAAGCTGACTTTCACATCCACACGCGCTACTCAATGGACTGCCACACAGAGCTCGATGAAATCATCGAACGTTGCCAGCAACTCGGTCTCGACTGCATCGCCATCTCCGACCACGACGCCACCGAAGGCGCATTCAAATTGAAAGAAATCGCCCCGTTCAAGGTTGTCGTCGCCGAAGAGATTCTCACTCCCAGCGGCGAGGTGATGGGCTTGTTTCTGAAGGAACATATCGCCAGCGGCTTGTCCATCGAGCGCGCCATCGATGCTATCCGCGCGCAGGGCGGGCTGGTCTCCATCCCTCACCCCTTCGACCCCCTGCGCGGCTTGCGTCTGAATGACGAAGGCTGGACAAGAATCCTGCCCCAGCTGGATATCCTCGAAGTGTTCAACGCGCGCTGTCCTCTCGAACGGTACAACCTCAAGGCAAAAATCTATGCTATCGACCACGCCTTGCCTGGCATTGCGGGCAGTGATGCCCATACCATTGCAGAAATTGGCAGTACAACCGTAGAGTTACCCGATTTCAACACGCCGCAGGAGTTCCTGGAATCGCTGAAAAAAGCTAGAATCCAGGGCAAACGGTCCAGCCCTTTCGTCCATTTCCATACCACCTGGGCAAAAATAAAGAAGGCGTTTTGAACGTAGGGGCGGGGCTCGGAGCTTGTCTCATTAATATCATTCCCGATACTAACAAGGATAGAAATGGGTGTCATTCTGGAGCGAAGCGAAGAATCTCAGAGTGGGGGAATAAGACAACGCCTCCCCACCACCAGATTCTTCGTTGTCCCAATGCTATC
>JAUYDN010000062.1 GCA_030691775.1 Dehalococcoidia bacterium | reverse complement strand
AAGGCTTTATCATAGTGCAGGGGATTGAAATCGCCCGACGCGCCCGCCCACCGGACGAGCATTTGAGAAGTGGCGATTTTAGTAAGGGCAGGGATTTCTGCACCTTCGGTCACATCTTCCCAGTAAAGCTGTTTTCCCATGCTGCGTCTCCTTTACAGACTGAACGAGCGGAGGATGGTGGTGGCGCGTGCCCTGGCGACGAGTGCTCCGTTCTGATTGTAATAAACAGTTTCCAGGATAATAAAACACATTTTGCCGGCTCTCCCAGCGCGCTCGCGGATATCCTTGATTGAACCGGTTGCTGTCAGCGTGTCCCCGGCACGGACTGGCAGGAAGAAATCGTATTCGATGCCACCATCCAGCGCCGAGGCGAGCATGTAGCCGGATTTCGCCAGTGGCTCCATCAGGTCCGCCGGAAATTCGATAACAAGAGGTGCACCCATCGTTTGCTTGAGAGGCCAGCCGAAGAAACCCGGGGACGCAATGATGCCGCCGTAGCGGGACTGCCGGGCATATTCTTCATCGCGGAAAAGGGGGTTGGGGTCTGCTACGGCATCGGCGAACCTGCGTATAGCACCCTTTTCAACCTCGAATAACCTGACCCCGACGTTCTTGCCGATAATCCGGTTGAGTTCTTCAGCTTCCATAATCCAGCCCTCCCTGTAAACCAACCGCAATTTTATACTCTTTGGGGGCTTATGTCAATGAAGATTTCGAGCCGGGGCAGTTTCCTCAACGTGGTACTTGTGTAAGTCTACCCGGGCAAGAAGCCTGGCAACCACTACCCCGATAAGCACGTAGACCGCGCCGGTAACGCCGAAAATCGGCTTGAAGCCGATCGCCGGCGCCAGTGCCCCGCCGAGCAACGGACCCAACGAGCTCCCCAGTGAACTGGCGCTCTGGTTGACTCCGTATGCAATCCCTTGCTGGTTAGGCGGCGCCACGAGGCCGACCAGCGTATTGGATGTCGACATGATGCCGCCTTTAAGTAGAGCCACCATCCCGACGAGAATGATTAGCTGGGTGGCGTTTTGCGCGAACATGGGTGGTAAATAGAGAAAACCGGTCCCCAGACAGGAAAAGATGAGAATCTTCTTCAAATCGACCCGCTGGGAAACACGCCCGGCGATGAATGACGATACCGTGGCGACAAGTCCCATCAGGAAGAACGCTGTACCTGCGGCCGTCGCCGCTTCGGAGCCAGGGCTCAGTTCTTTGACAAGCAGGGAGATTATCGGGGAGACAATGGCAGGACCCGCAGCGAGGGCAAAGCTCACCCATAAGATCGGCAACATTTCTTTCGACCGTGCCAGTTTAAGTACTCCGGATAGCGTGGCGGAACGTTCACCGGAGGATGGCGAGAAGTTTTCTTTAACAAAAAAGATGACGATGGCACCGCCCAGGAAGAGCACGCCGCCGGTGATGAAAAAGGTGTTCTGGTAGCCAAACCAGTCCGCGAAGAAGCCGCCAAGCAGAGGTCCGAACGTATTCCCGCCAAAAACAGCCACCATGAGAAGTCCCATGGCGTACGGTATTTTGTCACGGGGCATTGTAGACGCCACCAGCGCCGAAGCCGCGGCGACGCTCCCGCTGACCAGCCCCTGTAGAAACCGCATCGCGATGATGCCATAAACATTGCCGACGAGTCCGGTCAGGGCAATGATAATACCACCACCGAACATCGCCCGCAGGACCATCGATTTTCTGCCCCACCGGTCTGCCAGAACTCCCCAGACCGGCGAACTGACAAACATGGCGAAACTGGCGGCAAAGCTGGCAATGCCCGTCCAGAACGCGGCTTCCTTGCTGGCAAGATTACCGGTCTCCTGGATATAAAGCGGCAGAAAAGGTACCACGAAGCTGAAGCCCATGATGACGATAAGCTCGGCGACAAATATGGTATAAAGGTTTCTTTTCCACGCTTCGGAAGGCATAATTCAGTATCCTGTTCTAAAACTGTGAGAAAAATAGAGAATTGGTGGGGGGTTGACGTTAAGGCAATTCGAGAAGAGGGTTGCACAACATACGGAACAATTATACTATGGAGAAAAGCTCAAATACCAATATTCAAATACCAATCCCCGCTCCTTTTCCCCACGGAAACACACGTATGCCACCTCGCACAGGCTAATAGCTGATAGCTGAATGCTGACAGCTACTCCTCCGCCCCATCAATCAGCTTCTGCCCATGCTCCAGCAGGACCTTTATCCTCTCGGAGCCGGTGTTCTGTGATTCCAGCCAGACTTTGAGTGCATCCATCGGTGTGATATCTTCCGCGGAGAAGTTGCCCAGCCGCACCCGCGCCTGCCGCTTTACGTCACGCGAAATAGTGAGGAAAGAAGCTTCTATTAACGCACTCTTTAACGCGTTGTCATTCAACTGCCCGTCCAGTTCTGCCGGTACGATGATGTGCAGTCGGACAATAGCATCCTTGATTTCCTCCGCTTTTTTCTCGATACTCTCAAGTACGACCGCCATAGCGTCCGCTTGACCCGGTTCGACAGTTACGGAGATGGTCGCGAAACGGCGGCTCCTGACGGGATGGAAGGTGCTTTTGGCTTGCCATTTACCTGCCGGCGAATTGAGATTTATGTCAACTATGTAGAAACCTTTTTCATCCCCCTCATCTCCGAAATCCAGCCTGTTCAGACTACCGGAATAGACTACGGGCGGATTTTCCGATAGCACCTGCCCCCGGTGGATATGTCCCAGCGCCACGTAGTCGAATGCCGGTTTAGCGATGGTACTGAGCAGAAGCGTGTGCTCCTGCCCGATAGTCATCGTCTTTTCCGTGCCTAGCCTGGCACCAGCCACCCACACGTGTGCTGCCAGTATCGATGGTAGAGAGCGGTCAAGTTTCTCCACGTGCGCGGCAATAATACCGCTTAAAGATGCCTGCATGCGCTCCGTTATCTGCTCGAAGTTCAGGCTGCGGGTATCGTCACGGCTCAGAACGGCACTCCGCCGCAACCAGGGTAGAGATGCCACCTGGACAGTGCCACTTTTCGTCGGGATGCGGTAAACCTCCGGCCGGCTGGAGACGTAGACATTCTTGACCTCCAGCGTGGAGAAGATTTCCGTGCTCGTAGCGCGTCCGACGGCGTTGGGTAAATCGTGGTTGCCGGTGAGCAGGAACACGGGAATACCGGCGGCAGAAAGACGGCTGATGCGTTTAGCGAACTCGCGCTGGTGGGTCTGGCTCGGTTCGCGGCTCTTATAGGCGTCTCCGCAAAAAACCACGAGGTCGACCCGGTCATCGATTGCATAGTCTACAAGCTGGTCGAGAGAGGAAAGAATATCGAGCAGGCGTGTCGAGAGACCGGTTGCCGGGTCGATATGCCCATAGCTCTCCACCCCGATGTGCAGGTCGGCAAAATGGAGGATTTTCATAAAACGAGCTTTCAGCTATCAGCATTTAGCTTTTTATTAAGTTCAAGTAGGGTGGGTTGAAGACGATTACAACGCCATGAAACCCACCGGTGAATGGCTCCGATTTTTATCAAACTCTGTCGGTGGGTCATGCTTCCCGATTTCATCAGGAGACTAACCTACCCTACAATTGCTGATATTGTCATTCTGACGCGAAGCGAAGAATCTCGGGGCTGGGTGGTGAAACTATTTTACCTCCCTTCCGCACCGATACCCTTCACTAACACTCGAGGCGACAACTGCTTTAAATTATTCAACCCTCTGTGAATTTGTGGTGGATTACTAACCCACCCTACAAAAATACTATAATAGCTAATTGCTGATAGCTTATTGCTTTTTATCCCCCCGCTCTATCTTCCAGACTTCACCACCCGGTGGCAGGACCAGGATGTCTTCGCCTTCCAGCTTGGCAGTCAGTGTCCTGCGCAATTCCGCCACCGGCACCCGTATCTGGTTCATCGTATCGCGTTCACGGATAGTCACCCGTTTGTCTTCCAGCGATTGAAAGTCCACAGTGACGCAAAAAGGCGTCCCCACTTCGTCCTGGCGGCGGTAGCGTCTGCCGATCGACTGCGTGTCATCGTATTGCACTGCCAGGTGAGGGCGTAAGTCTTTGTATACATCCTTGGCGAAAACGCTCAAGTTCTCCTTCTTGCTCAGCGGTAAAATCGCCGCCTTGATGGGCGCCAGCGCCGGGTGGAAGTGGAGCACCACGCGCGTTTCTTCCTTGTCCGGCTCCTCTTCATAGGCATCGCACATAAAAGCCAGCAGAGAGCGGTCGACTCCAACCGCCGGCTCGATTACATAGGGCGTGTAGTGCTCTTTGGTCTCGTCATCATAATAATCGAGTGTTTTGCCACTGCCCTGAGAATGCTGTTTCAGGTCGAAATCGGTCCGGTTGGCAATGCCTTCCAGTTCTGCCCAGCCGTGCGGGAACAGGTAGGTGATATCGATACAGCGCTTGGCGTAATGCGCCAGCTTCTCTTTAGAATGCTCATTCAACCCGAGGTGCTCACGCTTGATGCCGAGCTTGACGAACCAGTTGAACCGTTCCTGTACCCAGTGCTCGAACCACTGCTCATCCGTGCCGGGTTTCACGAAGAACTCCATCTCCATCTGCTCGAACTCACGAGAGCGGAAGATGAAGTTCCCCGTGGTGATTTCATTGCGGAACGATTTCCCCTGCTGGGCGATACCGAACGGCAGTTTTTTGCGGGTAGACTGCACGATATTATCGAAGTTGACGAACATACCCTGCGCCGTCTCCGGACGAAGATAGACCACGCTCGCCGAATCTTCCACCGGACCGATGAAAGTCTTGAACATGACATTGAACATCCGCGCTTCTGTGAACTCACCCCCGCAGGAGGGACAGCGATTGCCCTGCAGGTCGTCTGCCTTGTAACGGAGGTGGCAGTTCTTGCACTCGACCAGCGGGTCAACCATCCGCTCGATGTGACCGCTCGTCACCCAGACCTGCGGGTGCATCAGGATACTCGTTTCGATGCCGACGATGTCGTCACGCTCGCGCACCATCGATTGCCACCAGGCTTGCCTGATATTGCGTTTCAGTTCTACTCCCAACGGTCCGTAGTCCCAGCACCCGGAAATGCCGCCGTAAATCTCACTGCCGGGATAAATGAAACCCCGCCGCCGGGCGAGGGAAACGATTTTATCCATTTCAACGGTTGGTATCTGTTCCGCCACGAAATCAACTCCTTGCTATTCGAATCAACCACCAACGCCTGTTTTTAATTTTCACATTAATACCGTATATAGCTGACTGCTGAAAGCTGAACGCTCAAAGCTA
This sequence comes from Dehalococcoidia bacterium, assembly GCA_030691775.1. GTDB lineage: Bacteria > Chloroflexota > Dehalococcoidia > Dehalococcoidales > Fen-1064 > JAURWL01. The sequence goes on along the minus strand of JAUYDN010000062.1, from coordinate 793 downwards.
TTTGTTACCTGCCATTGCCTTACGGATGAGGCTGATAAAAAATGCGCCGATAATGCCCGCTCCGGCAATCGCCACGATGATGACAACCGTCCAGAGCGGCACGGGGCGCACCTGATATGCATTGTAGCTAAAAGTATTCAGCATTGCAAAGCCGAGTATCAACTGCGGGAGGGCGACCATGTTACCCATCAGGAGCAGCAGCGTGTCCATGCTGAAGGCAGCACCCTGTACCGAGCGCGCCAGCGCGCTGATGCGGGTAGCACCCCAGGCAACCGCGAACGCCAGCATCGTCAGTAGCAGTTGGGGAAGAAGCGCCCACATCACGACGGTGGCACGGGTAGAAGTACCCAGTGGTGAACCATCGGAGGAGAAACGGGTTGCCACCTCCGCGGGTAATCTGCCGTAGAACCACGCGGTCATGGCAACCGTCAGCAGGCAAATGGTAAGCGGCAGGACGACAAATCTCCAGCGGAAGGGAGCGGGTTTGGAAGGTGCGGCTTCAGTAGTTCCAGGGGTGGTAGACCTCCCCTGGCTGAAGGCAAACAGCACCAGTAACAGCGACCCGGTAATAAACAGTACCACCACCCCGATGAGTACCAGCAGAATATTCATTAGCAAACATTATAGCAGGTAAACTATCGACAGTAATCAGTTACTGAGAGTCTCATAATAAGATGGACTCCGAAAACCTGAACCTCTCCCTTTCGCAAAGAGCCTGCCCCGTACAAGATACGGGGGAGATTGAGAGGGATTTCAAAACCCCCTGTATCCCCCTTTTCAAAGGGGGATAATA
>JAUYDN010000249.1 GCA_030691775.1 Dehalococcoidia bacterium | reverse complement strand
AAAATGGAGGTGTCATTCTGGAGCCCTTCATAATCGCTCAGGGTAAACTCCGCGAAGAATCTCAGGGAGGTGCGATTTTCCCCCGCCACCAGATTCTTCCCTTCGGCTTCGCTCAGGGCAAGCTGTCGTCCCGATAAAGTACAGGAGGATCGGGACTCCTCCAGAATGACAATATAGGCCATTTTCTAGGTAATTCGGAAATACCGTCCTTTCTGTCATTGGGAGTTCCGGTTATCTCGGGACGCGGCAATCTCCTCTTCTGGATTTGTCTTAATGTTTAGCTTATAATAAACCCAATCTCGCGGTAGAAAGGGAATCACGGCTTTGACGGTAGAGTGGATACTGGAGCTGGTGCTTTTTAGCATTCTCCACTGGATTCTCGCCGGCATCGTCCTTAATGATATTGCCACCCGCAAACGCGTGCTCGGCGGTCACAAAGCCCCGTGGGTGGTCGCGGTCATTCTCATTACCTTCGCCGGTTCCCTGCTCTACCTGCTCTGCCATCCTCAAATACTCGGTGGCGGTGATGAAAAGTGACATAAAAAGCGGTCAGCGGTCTGCTTGAAGCAATCAGGATTTAACTTTGTTGTTCCTATAGCTGACAACTGATAGGCGAAAGTTAATCGCTTATTGTGGTTATTGGTTATTTCACAGGAGGTGTAGCATGGTTTTACCACCTGCGTCTCTGAAAAAATACGGGCTACCGAAAATAAAGGGACGGGTGGAGGTAGCAGGACTGGAGGCGAAAGTTGTTATCATCCGTGACCGGTGGGGTTGCGCACACATCGATGCCCGCACTGAGCACGATATCTGGTTCGGGCAGGGTTTTTGCCATGCCCAGGACCGTCTCTGGCAGATGGAGCGGACGCGCCGCTTTGCCCGCGGTACCCTTTCTGAAATCCTGGGTGAAGCACTCATTCCTGTCGATAAGTACTACCGCAGGTTAGGCTTGCAAAGGGTTTCCCTGAGGGATTTACCGCAACTTAATAGCGAGGCACAGCACATCCTGCAGGCTTTTACCGACGGCGTCAATGCCGCCGTGGCGTCCATGAAACAGTTGCCGCCGGAGTTCAAAGTCCTCGACCTCGACTTCGAGCGGTGGACGCCTGTGGACAGCATCGCCGTGTGGAAGACGATTTTTCTTACCCAAACGGCAGCTTACACATCCAAGATTTTCCGTGCCGCTCTGGCGCGCGAGCTTGGTCCGGAGGCGCTGGCTATCCTGGAGCCGGACTACCCGGAAGACGCGCCGGTGATTAATCCGCCGGGTTCTACCGGAGAAGGACTTGGCGAGGAGCTTCACAAAATGCTTATCGAGGTCAACAAGCTGGCGCCGCTTTCCGCGCCGGGCGCCGGTTCTAATAACTGGGTAGTGGACGGTGCGCTGAGCAAATCCGGCAAACCGCTGCTCGCCAGCGACCCGCACGCCGTTATCCAGGTTGCGCCGGTATGGTACCTCAACCACATGAAATCTACGGAATGGGAAGCCACCGGTGTCAACACCCCCGGCGTGCCCGGTCTCCTGCTTTTCGGGCACAACGAGTGGGTAGGGTGGTGTGTGACCAATGCTATGGCAGATATGTCCGATGTCTTTATCGAAAAGTTCGATGAGACTTACCGCAGGTACCTCTACCGCGGGCGGTGGCTGGAGGCGGAAATCCGTCACGAGGAAATCAGGGTCAAGGGCAAGCCAGAGCCGGTCATCGAGGACATCCCTGTTACCGTTCACGGACCGCTGATAAACGGCGGACCTACCGGGAAGGGTTTGCCGCTGGCATGGCAGTGGACGGGGCACAAGGTGGTCACTACCTTCGAGTGTATTCCACAGATGATGCGGGCAAAAAACATCGACGAGTTCCGTGAATCCCAGAGAAACTGGGCGGGACCGCCGATGAACCGCGTCATCGCCGATACCTCGGGCAATATTGCCTATCAGCTTTTGCCGGAAGTCCCGGTGCGTGCCCATGGGGGTGCAAATCCGGTGCCCGTGCCCGGCTGGACGGGGGAATACGACTGGGTGGGGAACATTCCGTTCGAGGAGTTGCCCTGGGTGAGGAACCCGGAGCGCCACCGCATTGTGACAGCGAACAACCGGGTTATCAAGAATTACAAATACCACGTGAATCTGGGGACGATACCTTACCGCGCTCACCGCATCGAACAAATGCTGGCGAAGAAGAAAAAGTTCAGCATCGATGACTTTAAGGTGATGCAGGGAGACTATTATTCGATTCCGGCGGGGGATTTTATCAGGATTCTAAAAAAAGTGAGACCCGTAAAGCAGACCCGGCAAACGCTGGCGATGTTAACCGGGTGGGATGGCGTGCTGGCTCCGGATTCTCCTGCCGCGGCGCTCTACCAGGTATTCCTGCAAAAACTGCTTGGTAAGGTTTTCGCCTGCACGAAAAAACTTCCATCGGCGGAGGTGGTGATGGAGCGGTGGGGACTCACCTACCTGGCGAAGCTGGCGCGTTTAATTGCCGCCGATGACCGCGCTCTACTGGAATTGAATGAAGGGACGAAAGGGAAAACCTGGGAGCAGGTAATTGACGAGTCCTTGCAGGAGGCGGGTGGTTTTCTTACCGGAAAGCTTGGCAAAGACCCGGAGAAATGGGCGTGGGGAAAACTGCACCGCCAGACATTCGTGCATAACCTGGGGCGTAAACCACCGTATGATAAGCTTTTTAATATCGAATCGGCGGGGCTGGGTGGTGACGGCACCACGGTCTTCAATACCGGTGGTCCTTATCTGACTGGCTTTGAACCGACGGTCGGGGTGTCTTTCCGCATGATTCTGGACTTCGCCGACCTGGCGCACTCGTGGTGGGTGTTACCGCCGGGGCAGTCCGGGCACCCGTTTAGTCCGCACTACAGTGACGGCGTCGAGCCGTGGCAGAAGGTCGAATATTACCCGATGCTGTGGGACTGGACGGAAATCAAGGAGGACCAGGAAGGCACTTTACGCCTGGTACCGACTTCGTGAATGGTGTTCTCACTACCATGGAAATAAATGCATTACACCATCATAATGTCATTCCAGTGCAGACTGGAATCCAGAGTAGTCCGAGTCTGGCATCCCTCAAAGATTGCAGAGATTGCCACAGCCTGCCCCGTATGAGCGGCTTCATTGCCATCCCGATTTTATCGGGATTCCTCGCAATGGTCGGGGCACCTTACGCCTGGTACCGACACTGTAAACGGTATTATCTGTAGGGGCGAGGCTCGGCCTCGCCCTCGCCCTTTGGCGGCCTCGCCCTCAGGCGACCTCAAGGAGCTTGTCTCATTAATATCATTCCCGATACTAACAAGGATAGAAATGGGTGTCATTCTGGAGCGAAGCGAAGAATCTCAGAGTGGGGGAATAAGACAACGCCTCCCCACCACCAGATTCTTCGTTGTCCCGATGC
>JAUYDN010000233.1 GCA_030691775.1 Dehalococcoidia bacterium | reverse complement strand
CGCTGTCCGATGGCGCGCTGATTGTTACAGGCTTCGATGTGGTCCATAACACCGGGTTTACCCCTGGCTATCTCCGGCACTATCATGGACGAGCCGCAGGCGACAATGACCACATCCGGCTTCATCGTCTGCACATCTGCCGCGGTTGCTTCCTTGCATACCCGCACGTCAACCTTGAGCTTGCGCATCTGCGTGCCCAGGTAATCGATAACATTCTGGAACTCAGCAGTGAGTTTCGTTTTCGCCAGCGCCGCCACCATCCCGCCGAGTAAAGGTTCCTTTTCAAACAAAGTCACTTGGTGACCGCGTTCGGTAGCAATCCGCGCCGCCTCCATACCGCCTACACCACCACCAATGACCATCACCTTTTTGGTTTTGGTGGCAGGGGTAAGGGGAATGGGGTTATCGTGGATATCGTAGTTAATGGCGCACGGCCGCCCGCAAATACCGTTGCCACCACCGGGCTGAGGCTCCGCGTAAACACACCCGATGCACTTGCGGATGTCCTCGGGTCTGCCTTCGAAGAACTTTTTCGGCGTATCCGGGTCGCAAGTAAGCTGACGACCCATAAAAATAATATCCGCTTTACCCTCCTGCAACATCCGCTCTGCCGCTTCCATGTCCACAATCCTGCCCACGCCGATAACCGGTAACTTCGTGACCTTCTTCACTGCCTCCGCCAGGTAGATGAAACAATCACGCGGGTAGTAACCCGGCAGGATAATCCCCTGCGGCGTGTGTATCATCGAGCCCTGGGAGACATCGAAGCAATCCACCCCGGCTTCTTCGAGGGCGGGCACCACGTAGTTACAGGAATCCTCGATGGTCACGCCGCGTTTACCCAATAAGTTATCAGCGCTTATTCTCACGAAAAGCGGGTAGCTATCTCCCACCGTTTTTCTCATCTTGCGGATGACATTGCAGGCGAAGCGCGTCCGGTTCTCCCATGAACCGCCATATTTATCCGTACGGCGGTTATAATACGGGGAAACGAACGCCGCCGCCATCGATGCCGCACCGTGCGTGCAGTGCAGTTCCACACAATCAAACCCGGCGTCCTTGGCATTCCTGGCGAGACCGGCCAGCAGGTCTTCCATCTGCTCCACTTCTTCCGTCGTCATCTCGTGGACCTGGTTGTATTGCCCGGTCTGGTATTCAAACAACCCCAGCCTGCCGTGGATAGCATCCGGATAGGGCGGTAAAGAGGGTCCGAAGCCGCTCATCGGGCCGGGTCCTACCACCTGCACCCCCATCTTGCAGTCATACGAGTGGATGACCTCGTTCTGTTTAGCGAACATCGGAATCTGGTGCGGCTGAACGCGGGCGGGACCGTGCATGATGAAACCGGCACCGCCCTTCGCCCGTGCCATGTACCATTTCAATGTCAGCTCATTGATACTGCCATCCACCATATTCCGGGGGTAGTTGGCGAACGGCGCCATCGCGATGCGGTTCTTCAAGGTCATGCTCTTGATTGTGATTGGTTCCTGCAGTTTCATGCCATCTCCTTTCCAGGATGTTTCAGCATTCAGCTGTCAGCGTTCAGCTTTAAGATTTGTGTTGTCTTTAGTTGTTGATAGCTATCAGCTTAATGCTTATAGCTTAATATTAAATTTCCCTCGCCAATGTTGCACCGTCATTGGTTGCCCACAGAACCTTGCGCACACCGCGGCTATCGCCGATGTTGTACAACTCCTTAACCTTTCCCCGCAGAGCATAGTACAGACTGTTGTTTTCAGTGCCCCCGTAGGAGAGTATCACCGTATCGATATTCTCTATCGGAGTCAGTTCCTCTGACATCGGTTCGGAGATGTAAACGGTGTTCCCTTCGATTTTCCTCAACACCGTGTGCGGGATGAGCTTGACGCCCATAGAGTTGAGCCTGCGCAGAAGCGCCATCTGTGTTATCCCCTCCATATCCGGTCCCGGTTCAGCCAGCGGGAAGACGACCTGCACGTTTTTCCCCTGCTGGACGAGGAAATCCGCCGTGCTCAATCCCTGTATGTGACGCTGGTAATCGACGATGAGTACGTTCTGCCCGACCTGAGCGTTGCCCGTAAGCACATCGCGGACGCTGGTAATAACGTTATCCTGGTTAACACCCTCGATGTCATCCGGAACGAGCGGCACTGAGCCAGTGGCAACCACGACCACATCCGGATTTTCGCTGAGGACCATTTCCGGAGTCACTTCCGTTTTCAGGTGAACATCCACACCGAGCAGTTTCATCTGGTATTTATAGTAACGGGGTAATTCCAGCAAGTCTTCTCTACTGGGGGCTTTCGCCGCGATGTTCACCATACCGCCCAAATCGTCGCTTTTTTCCCAGAGCGAAACGTCATGCCCTCTAGCTTTTGCCACGCGCGCCATCTCCAACCCCGCCGGTCCGCCACCGATAACCATCACCCGCTTCTTCACCTTCGCCGGGATAAGCTCCAGCCAGCCGGGGATGGTCTCCTTGCCAACCGTGGGATTGTAAGAACAGGAAACGCCCTGATGATTACGGTCCTGCGAAACACGCATCCAGCAACCTTCCGAATCACCCATACAGCGCCGGATTTCATCCAGCCTGCCTTCCCGCGCCTTGTTAGGAAGCTCCGGGTCACAGATTAAAGCGCGGTTCATAAATACCATGTCGCACCAGTATTTGTTCAATATCTGTTCCGCTTGAAGCGGGTCGGTCACCCTCCCACCGCCGATAACCGGAATATCAACGACCTGTTTCAGCGCGGCGGCGTGGTACATTAGTGAGCCGAGTGGGAAATAGGTGGGCGGGATGCCGGCACCGGTCGCCATGTAATCGAGGTTGCCTTTCTTCACCAGAATCGCCGCCATTCTCTTCATATCCTCGGCGGAATAGCCCCCGCCGGAAAGAATGTCTACCGAAACCCTGATGCCGACCACGAAGTCTTTGCCAACCATCGCACGGATGGCATCCGTCACTTCAACCGCAAAACGGGTGCGACCTTCATCATCACCACCGTATTCGTCTTCACGCTTGTTGGTCGTCGGTGAGAGGAACTGGGTAAACAGATAGCCATGAGCACCGTGTATCTCCACGCCATCGATGCCGGCTTGTTTGGCGCGTAATGCCTCCGCGGCGAACGCTTCAACCAGCGACTTGATTTCGTCTTTGGTCATAGCGTGGGGTGCATTCGAGCTGGTGTAACGGCGTACCGCCGATGGCGCCCAGACCGGGTCGCCGTAGTGGGAGGTGCCGTAAGCCTGCGCTCCGCCGTGCCAGAGCTGTACCATGAAGCAAGCGCCGTGCTTCTTGATTGCTTCGGCTGTTCTCTTCAGCCGGTCGATGCCAGCAGGTATCTGCAGGGGGCTGGTGAGCTTGCGGTAGTCAAAAAAGTCTAAACGTGTGGGTGTGGGACTGCTGGGATGCACACCCCAGATACCGGTACAAATCATGCCCGCACCGCCCCTGGCTTTGGATTCCCAGTAGGCGGTAATGCGCTCGCCGGGCAGGGTATCCAGCTCGTTCAGCGCTGGAAAATGCCCGGGCACAACGATGCGGTTGCGCACTGTTACCGCTCCGACCTTTATGGGACTGAACAAGATTTTGAACTGGTCTGCCATTTTGAAAATCCTCCCGTCTGATGCAATAATCCCCACCGGATAACCGTGGAATGCTCAAAGTATATCTGCGCTCCTAAAGACTTGTCAAATCTTGGCAGGGGGTTATGAACAGGAGGGGGAGGGGTGTACACCCCTCCCTCTCATCAACGAGTAGAAAAAGACGCTTAATAGCCCATCTTCTTCTTCAAGTCCTGGTCAACCCAGATTCGGGTTAGAATGGGAGCCCAGGTCAGAGAGCCGCTGTAGAGTTCGCCGTAGTAGTTCTTCACCCAGGGCCACCAGTAGGTGAAGTACGCCTGCGTAGGCAACCAGATGGCAGGTGCCTGGTCAATAGCATAGACATTGAGTTCTTTCAATACCTTATCCCGTTCTGCATCGTTGGGATTAGCTATCACCGCGGTGTATCTATCCGTAAACGACTTATCATCAAATATATAGGGGTTCCATTGCTGACCGGGCAGGAAATTCTTACGGAGCACCGCAATCGGGTTGCCGTGACTGCTGGTGAAGAAGAACGCTGGCGTATGTGTCTTAGTGATCTGGGCGCTCACAGTCTGAGCGTACTCAATTGGCATCAAGTCCAGCTTGACACCGACTTCAGCCAGATTGGCTGCCACGTATGACGCCCAGTCAACGGCGGCCGAAGCGTTCGAGACCATGGCTTTGACGATGAAGCCGTTGGGGTATCCAGCCTCAGCCAGTAGCTTCTTGGCTTTCTCCTTATCGTAGACATAAAGCTCCCGGGCAGACGTGGGCAGTTGTTCCATCGGGGTAAAGAGACCAGGCCAGTTGTTGGCAAACGGATAGTGCAGTATCACGCCATTGCCGTTGTACAGCGTATCGATGAGGCCTTGCTTATTGACAGCCATGTTGAGTGCTCGTCGTACCCGGATATCGTCGAAGGGTTTAGTGTCCATTCTCAACGCCAGCATACCGCCGCCAGTACCCAGGGATTTGTTCATCTTCAGTTCTGGGCTCGTCTGCTTGAGGGTATCAACGAATTTCCAATCATTAGTCAGGGACAGGTCCACTTTACCCGTTCGAAGCGCTGCCAGGCGCGTGGATTCATCTTTCATGATAAGGATGATAATCCTATCGGCGTAGGGCAACTGGTACCGCTTGCCGTTGATTGTCTCCTTGTCCCAGTAGTTAGGGTTTTTGGTATAGGTCTGGGAACTGGCGCTTACGTAGTCGGTAATCATATAGGGACCCGTGCCGGTGTGGTTCCGCCAGTCGGCGATGCCGGCTTTCACTACCTCTTCCGGAGCGATGACATCGTAGTAGCCGTGACCGATGGCGTATTTCCAGTTGGCGAAGAAGGTATCCATGTAGCAGACGGCGGTGTACTTATCCCTCACTTCCCAGCGGGTTGGTCCGCCCATGTACAGGGCAATCTGCTTGGGGCTGGTGAATAAACGCGTCATGCTGTAGACAACGTCCTTAGCTTCGAACTCTCTGGAAGCCATGACACCCTGTTTTGCCTGCCAGTAGACGCCCTTCCGCAGACGGAATACCAGCGCCAGCGGGTTGGTCTGGATTTCCCAGCTTTCCGCCAGCACACCCCGGATGATAGGATCCGGAATCCAGTCACTTGCTAAAAAGTCAAATTCTTTGGTGCCACGCGGTCCTTTGTCCAGGTCTCCACCGAGCAGGTGTTCGAAATAGAACGTGGTGTCCTGGGAAACCTTCCATGCCCAGTCAGCCGGGTCCCACGACAGGGGGTCGACAGTGGGTGAGGTGCCAAGAACACGGAGAGTACCACCGTATTTTGGTTCCTCTCTTGTCCCCGGTGCAGGTTGGACGGGTGTGGTGGTGGGGGTTGTCGTTGCAGGAGTGGTGGGGGTTGTAGTCGCAGGGGTAGTACCGGTGGTCTGGGTGGCAGGCGGTTGTACGGTTTCACCCCCGCCGCAGGAGCCTAGTACCAGTGCCAGTACTATAAGGCTCGCAATCCCTAACCAGAGTAACCTTTTCATGCTTCTCCTCCTTTCTTTTCTTTTTCCT
>JAUYDN010000202.1 GCA_030691775.1 Dehalococcoidia bacterium | reverse complement strand
ACCGCACCAGACCGGACCCTCCGTGAAGCCGAAACCACCCGCAACTTGCTCAACCACTGTTCCTTCGGGAATAATGTCCCGCACCGCTTTATCATGTACTTCAACATTGAGATTAAATGCCGGCATTTCCTTACTCCTCACGGAATTTTTTCCCGATACCTTTCATATAGTAATTTCTGCTACCACCCCACCCTGAGATTCTTCGTCGTCCTTCAGGATATTTGGTGTGACGGACTCCTCGGAATGACAAGAGGCGGTCGTTTTCGTGTAATAATACCCGAACACCGGGAAAAGGGGCGGACTTGATACTTGATAGTTGTCATTTGGTATTTTCTTTTAAAAGTCGTGCGGTCTCCACAGGCGCACCCAGCTACCCCGTACGCCGAGTTGCCCGCGGCTGGAGAGCCTCTGTTTGCCCTGGTCGTAGAGCTTCGGGTCGATATCCGTCGGCCTTTCTCCCAGGAACCGTGTCTCCATCCAGTGTCCGGGTCCGTTGTAGCCTGCCATCAGGATAAGCTCCAGCGGGTTGGTTGCCCACAACGTGGTAAAAAGCCCGAAGATGCGGCAATCGGCTTGTTCATATAATGGCCAGACGCCTTTTTCTGAATCATCGACGAACTGCCGGAGGTCGGTGGGGTTGATAAACAGCTTCCGGTAGCTGTAACAGGGGCGCTTGTCCTCTTTCGGGATAACGGATTTGGGACGGGATGCCACAGAAATGAGAAGGCGCACCTCCTCGCTTTCCACGAGTGATTCTCTGCCGGATGCCAGGTCTTTTTGGGTACTCTGCCACGATTCGAGATTGGGGAACCGGCTAATTTGAAGCACGGCATTGCCTCTGTCTCCAATCAATCCGGTGAGCAATAGTAACGGTTCACCGCCCGCAGTCCTTATCTTCGGCGCCATTTTGTCACGAAATAAAGAAAGATAGTCACGTGTGCCCCTGCTAGTAGTGTTGGTGTACCGCTCTTCGTATATCATTTTTCACTCCTTTGCTAACGAATTAGCTCAAAAACATTACTTTTTATCAATTTCAACGGACTCAAATTTTAGCCAATTCACTTTGAGAAATCAGGCTTCTTCCTAAAGAAGCTGGCCACAATAACTGACAGAACGCCTCATCCTCTTGCCCCTTCTCCGCAGAGAAGGGGCATCTTCTAAAAGAGGGGCTGCGCCCCTCTTAGACGCCCTATTGCAAGGTGTGCGTCAGAATTGCTTCCCGACCTTCTTTAACCGCTTTTGCGATCTCAGAGCATCAGTTTGGGTAAGAGTGCGTCCAGCCTTAGCATTTTCAATTTTCAGTTTTAAGTTATGGTTTTGACCTTTAAGTTTTGAGCTTTGACCTGCAATCAGTCCGTCAGATTCAGTTCAATCAATCGTTCGCGGAGTCTGAACAGCGCTGAGATTGCCGCCCGCTCTTTTGTATCTGCGCGCCCGGGTTGGTACTGCTGTTGCCAGGTCTTTACACCCTGCGCATCCGCCAAGCCGATGAATACGATACCGGGTTGTTTGCTCCCCGGACCGCTTATGCCAGTAACACTCACGCCGATATCGGCGCCTGGCTCTGCTTTCACAGCCAGCGCCATCGCTTCCGCCACGGGAGCGCTAACAGCGCCGTGTTCGGTGATTACGCTGGCAGGCACGCCCCAGCTCGATTTTACGCGGTCGTTGGGGGCGATTATGCCCGCGTGGTAATACCTCTGGCTGTCCGGTGAGCCTGTAATGGTACTACCGAGCAAGCCGCCGGTGACATCTTCCATGGTCGCCAGGGTCAGCCTGTGTTTGACCAGCCAGCGCCCGACCAGCCCATCCAGTGTGTCATCGTCTTTGCCCCAGACATAAGGTGCGAGCAGTTTCTTGAGTTTTTCTTCAGCCGTGTCCAGCAAATCAGCGGCGTTGTTACCGTGTGCAATAAGACGCACCTGGATGCCATCGGGCTTGGCGTAGATACCAATCGCAGGATTACCGGCTTCGAAGAACGGCTGGCAGATTTCGGCGACCGTTGCTTCCGGGACGAAGAAGGTCTTGATAGTACGGGCGAGGATGGGTTGGGTGGGGAAGCGGGTTTTGAGGCGCGGGACAACCTCGTTCTGCCACATCGGCGTCATCTCACGCGGTGGTCCGGGCATTGTGACAATCACTTTACCATCCTTTTCCACCCACCAGCCGGGCGCAGTGCCGCGCGGATTGGGAAGTGCTTTCGCCGAAGGAATGAGCCAGGCTTGTTTGATATTGTGCGGTGGCATTTCCCGTCCGAACCGTGAAAACATTGCCCGCAGGTTTTTCTCAAGCTCCGGGTCGATAGCGACTGTCTCACCAAGAGTCGCGGCGATGGCTTCACGGGTGAGGTCGTCCTGAGTTGGTCCCAGTCCACCGCTGGTGATGACGAGCGTGGCGCGGGACAGCGCCTGCCGTACTATGCCGTTCAGTTCCTCCAGGTTATCACCGGCGGTCGTTATCCGGTTCAGGGCGATTCCATAGAGAGGAAGCTGGGAGGCGAGAAACGCGGCGTTGGTATCTGTGATTTCTCCCCTGAGGAGTTCCGTGCCCACGGAGATGAGTTCGGCGGGTACAGGCAGGTTCATGGTAATTTCCTTTCGGACGGTACTAGCAAGGTATTGTAATCCTTTTGTGGGCAATATTCCATCTCGTTTTCAGCGGTTCCCTGGTTATTGTATCCTGGTTCTTGATTAGTCCATAATAGGTTGATGTCTCTCCACACCAGCGACTTCAACTATGACCTGCCACCAAAGATGATTGCCCAGACACCCATCGAACCGCGTGATGCGGCACGCCTGATGGTGGTCGACCGCGCTACCGGTGCCCTGCAACACCGCCGCTTCCGTGAGCTACCCGGATTTCTCCGCCCGGGTGACGTGATGGTCTTTAACGATAGCCGTGTTATCCCGGCGCGCTTGGCGGGGAAAAAATCGGGGACGGGTGGGGAGGTGGAGATTCTGCTCTTGAGACGTCTCGAGTCCTGTATCTGGGAGGCGCTGGTGAAGCCGGCAAGGCGGGTCAGGAAAGGCATGACGCTGGACCTGGGCACAGATGTGGCAGTGCAAGCAGTGGTTTTAAGTGAAGGCGAAGCCGGTATCCGCACCCTCCGCTTTTCAAACGAATCGTGTTTGCCGGCACTGGGCGAGATTGCCCTGCCGCCCTATATCCACGAGCCTCTGGAAAAGCCGGAGCGCTACCAGACCGTTTACGCCGAGAAACCGGGGAGCGTTGCCGCGCCCACTGCAGGGTTACATTTCACCCCGCAATTGCTCCAGCGCGTGCGTGATAAGGGTGTTAAATGTCTTTTTGTGACACTTCACGTGGGACTGGACACATTCCGTCCCGTGCAGGAAGAAGACCCGCGCAAGCACCGCATCCACCGCGAGTATGGAGTCATCACTGAAGAGGTTGCCAGTGAGCTGGCACGGGCGAAAGCGGAGGGTCGGCGTGTCGTCAGCGTAGGGACGACAAGCGTGCGGATGGTGGAAGCCGCCGCGCAGACAGGAGACATTTTACCTTTTGACGGCTGGGTGGACCTGTTTATCCTGCCCGGCTACCGGTTCAAAGTGGTAGATGCCATGGTGACCAATTTCCATCTGCCACGCAGTACACTGTTGATGCTGGTATCTGCTTTTGCTGGTAAAGAACTGATTCAAAAGGTATACCGGGAAGCAATCAAAGAAAAATACCGTTTTTATAGCTTCGGGGATGCGATGCTGATATTATGAAGCACAATAGAAAAGATTCTCTGGTGGAGGGACACAGGTGACCGCAAAAATCATCTTAATTCAGGGGGAGGGGCTGGGGAGAGGTGACGACCAGCTTGGCAAACTCCTGATGGCGAACTTCCTGCGCTTGCTTGGTGAAAGCGATTCAAAGCCGCAGACCCTGGCATTCTGGAATACCGGGGTGCGCCTGGTGTGTGAAGGTTCACAGGTGCTTGACCATCTAAAACAATTAGAAAAACAGGGTGTTGAGATTCTCGCCTGTACTACCTGCCTGGAATATTTCGACCTGAAAGACAGGATTGTCGTGGGTAAACCGACCACGATGGTCAAGTCGATTCAATCGATGATGAGTACTGAGGTAGTCAGCTTGTGAACACCCGGTATTAATTGCTATCAGCAATCCGGGGGAGGCGGAAAATCGTTTACTGTTTACTGGTAAATGAACAGCTACTGGAGTGTCTCAATAACAGCTTTACAATTCTGAATAAAAGATGCCAGTTCTTACACAGCGCCTCATCCCCCCGCATCAAGTGCGGGGCAGGCTCCGAGCGGGAATCCAGACGTTTTCTAACCTTCTGGATACCAGCCGGAGTTTATCCTGAGCTTGACGAAGGGCTGGTATGACATTTTTTTAGGCGGGGGGGCTCCGCTATTTTCGTAGCAATGACAGGGGAAGCTATTTTCATACGATGTCAGTACGTATTATAGCACAGGTTAGTTCGTGCGGATGCCATATGGATGATATAATTAATCTAATGACAAAAACCCTTGTCCAATGCGATTTTGACGGCACGGTAACGGTCAAAGATATGAGTTTCCTCCTCCTCGATGAATTTGCCGGTCCTGCGTGGCGCGAACTCGATGACGAGTATGTGGCAGGCAAAATCACCGTCGGGCGTTTCAACGAACTCGCCTTTAATATGGTAAAAGCCAGCCGCCAGGAGATGCTGGATTTCCTGGCTTTCCATACTGCCTTGCGCCCCGGTTTCCGGGAAATGGCGGAGTACTGCCGGCAGAGAAATATACGGCTCGTAGTCGTCAGCAACGGACTGGATTTCTATATCGACGATATATTCAGGAAAGAGGGAATTTCCGGGGTGGAATATCACGCCGCCGAAACTTCTTTCTACCCGGGTGGTCTCAAGGTACGGTATGTTTCGCCGGAAGGCAAGGTGCTCGATAGTGCGTTCAAGGAAAGCTACCTTTTGAAACATCTGGCCGAGGGCTACCGCGTAGCCTATATCGGCGACGGACGGTCCGACTTTCTGCCCGCAAAACAATGTCAACGTGTGTTCGCCACCGGCACGCTCCTGGAATTGTGCCAGAGCGATGGTGTTTCCTGTATGCCTTTTTCGAGCTTTAAAGAAATTATTAATGAACTGGAGTCCTGGTAGCGGTGAATATTCTCCTGCATGTGTGCTGTGGCGTCTGCGCGGGTGGTGTCGCCGAGCGGTTGCTTTCCGAGGGACACACGGTCACCGGCTACTTCTTCAACCCCAATATCCATCCCTCGGAGGAATGGGAAACACGCTTGCAGGTCGCAGAGGCTATTGCCAGCTATATCGGGTTCCCGCTGGAGACGAGTGAATACAATCCTGAAGACTGGCTGACGAAGACTGTGGGACTGGAAAAAGAGCCTGAGGGTGGCAAGCGTTGCGAGGTCTGCTATCGTATACGGTTAACGGAAACCTACCGTTTTATGCAGGAGCACGGTTTTGATGCTTTTACCACCACGTTGACGGTCAGTCCCCACAAACCTGCCGCGATAGTCAACCGGGTTGGGACCGGGACAGGCGGTGACAGGTTCCTGGCAAGGGATTTTAAGAAGCAGGACGGTTTCAAACGCACCACCGAAATTGCCAGGACCCTGGGTGTTTACCGCCAGCATTACTGCGGCTGTGTGTATAGCATGAATAGCAGTCAGCAGTCAGTCATAAACAGTCAGCAACAACGTCCCAACCCTTAACTGAACTGTAAACTGATAACTGATGACTGTTACTACGCAGAGCATAACCATGTTTGCATAAGACGATTTGTGGT
Organism: Dehalococcoidia bacterium; assembly: GCA_030691775.1. GTDB lineage: Bacteria > Chloroflexota > Dehalococcoidia > Dehalococcoidales > Fen-1064 > JAURWL01. Next base: position 3,369 of record JAUYDN010000202.1, on the reverse strand, counting down.
GGGTTACGTCCTTTCGAAATCTGGAAGCCGACATCCCTTGAAACCGGACTAACCCACCCTACAAAGTGTAATCTACTGTAAATTGATAACTGATGACTGTTAACTCGTCTTCATCCACTCCGCTATAACCCGCGCTGTCTCTTCACCTGCGTCTTCCTGGATAAAATGCCCGGCGTTCTTAATTGTCACAACCGGTGCGATGTTCTTGAAGACCTGGCTCAGCGCGCGCACGGCACCGGCAGTAATGGGGTCGTTCTCACCGCAGATTGGCAGCACCGGAATATCGAGCGTGCGCAGTTTCTCAATTGCCACGCGGTTGTCATAAGCGCCCGGATGGTCGGGGCGGATGGGTACCAACCTGGGGAAAACGAGCGCCGCCGCCTGGTACTCTGCGGATGGAAACGGCGCCTGGTAGGCACCCTGCTCCGCTTCGCTCAGGAAAACGCTACCGATACGCACATTCAACATCGTCTGCCGTTGTGAATAGCGTCGCCACTGCATGAAGGCTTCACCCATCCCGTAGCCGTTGGGAATACCGGTGTTCATCGGCACGATACGCTTGAACCGTTCCGGTAGTTGTGACACGATACGCAAGCCGATTAACCCGCCCCAGTCCTGGCAGACCAGCGTGATGCTCTTCAGGTCGAGTGCCTGGATGAATTTACGCACCCAGCGGACGTGCGATTTGTAGCTATATGCGTTATCCGCCACCGGTTTATCCGACCGCCCGAAACCGATGAGGTCGGGCACCACCACCCGCCCGGCTTGTGACAGCGCCGGTATCATCTTGCGGTAGATGTAGCCCCAGGTGGGTTCGCCGTGCAACATCAGGATGGGGTCGCCGGCGCCATGCTCGACATAAGCCATCCGCAGACCTTCAATCTCGATGTATTTCGCTTCGTACGGGAAGCCGGGCAGGTTTGCGAACCGTTCCTCCGGCGTGTGTAGTACGGAACCTTTATGCCAGGTGGTCTGTGCTCCGCCAGTCTGCCTCTGCGCGAAGGCGACCACCATCTCGATATCCGCGGGAGCGATGCTCCTTGTCTGTCCGGCGAGCCATTTCAGGAACTGGAGAAGGTCGGCGTCTATTTCGTGGTCGGGTGGGCGTGGTTCATAACGGTCCCAGCAACCGTAGACCGTTGCCATCGAGGGGCGCCCCCGCCCCAAGTCCGCCAGTTCGATTGCATAAAGATAGTCATGCTCACTGCGCCAGTAAGCGCGTCCCGCCCTGAATCCCAGCACCTTCTCAATATCTTCTGCCACTTCGGGGCGGACATCGAGCTCCTGCTCCAGAAGCAAAGGGTCGGCCCGCAAGCAGGAAAGTTCTTCGGCGGATGGTTTCACAAACTCCATGACGCTTCTCCTTTACATAAATGGATGCAACAGCTACCGGATAGCCGTGCCTACAGTGCGGTTGAGGAATCCGATGCTTGCTTTTGCCAGGTCCGGGCCGCGGTCGTCCTGTAAAAAGTGCGCCGCCTTATCGAATGTAATCGGACCTTCGGCGTGGGGCAATAGCTCCTTGAGCCGGTTAGCATAGTCGATGGTGAAAACGTTGTCTTCCGGCGCCCAGAGGAGGAGGGTGGGAATGTCTTTTAATTCCGGCAGGCGTTTTTCGATATTGAGCATATCCTGCCAGCCGCGGTCGCCCTCTTTCACGGGGATAGTGCGCGGCCAGGTGAGGACCACGTGGTCGGAGTCTGGCTCATCGTAGGCATAGTGGTAAGCGCGGGACTCCGTCTCGGTCAAACCTTTCTTACTGGTGATGGATGGTCCGGCGTGGGAGAGCACCTTGTGCCGTTTCATGAAGAACTGCCCGGTAAGTGGGGCGTGCCAGGTAGTCCAGGGGCGGGGAGAGGCGTGAAACTTGCCGACATACCCGGTAAAAAGCCAGGTGTTCATCAGAATCATGGCGGACAGCCGTTCGATACGCTGGAGTGCGGCGCCGACACCCTGAGGTCCACCCCAGTCCTGTCCCACGATGACGAAGCCGCGGAGCTTGAGCTGGTCCAACAGCGATACCAGGTCGGCGATATGGTGCGCAAGGGTATAGCGGGCATCGATACGCGGCTTGTCTGAGAAACCCGCCCCGAGCCAGTCCGGCACGATAACGCGGTAGCCGGCATCTTTCAGTGGGTCGATGAAGTGGCGGTAGAGAAATCCCCAGGTGGGATTACCGTGGAGGAGAAGTAAAGGGCGGGCGTCACGCGGACCTTCATCCACGTATGCCATCGTGTAGCCATTTACAGTGAGCGCATGCTGTTCCCAGGGGAAGACCTTTTTCAACCAGTCCGGCCTGGGTTTAAGCTCCCGTGTCATCGTCTCCCTCCTTTTTAGCTGTGAGCTATAAGCAGTTAGCTGTCAGCCATTGCTGACAAAGATTCAAGAATTGTGAGATAAGATTCAGGAATAAAATATTGGAACAATGTCTTCATCAATCATTTATCTTAAATCATCCTTGTCCAAAATAGGTTTTAAGCTGTCGGGTGGGTGAAACCCACCAGTAAAAATGCTTGCCGCCTCTACCAACGTTATTGGTGGAGAGATACGCTCATCCTGGATTCCAGCCTTCGCTGGAATGACAACAAGGGAGTTATTCTCCAGCCCTCTATGTTCAACATAAGTCATGGAAAGTTTACTGCTGTTACGCGTGCTCATTTCACAACGACCGTTTATCAGTGTTAGCTTGAAAGCTAATAACTGAATACTGATTGCAATTATACACGTTAGCACTTCGTCAGCGCTGTTTCAATCTCCTTGCGAACGGACCCATCGGTCTCTTTTTGCGGGCTGGCTTCCAGTACCTGCCTGGCTTCAGCGCCACCGATTCGTCCCAGTGCCCAGGCGGCATAGCCGCGCACCAGCGGTTCGGAGTCTGCCATCGCCTGTGCCAGGTCGGGAACGTACGCCGGGTCCAGGGTGTTTCCCAGGGCGATTGCTGCATTGCGCTGGAGGTATTTCTTCTCGCGGATATACTGGTACATAACAGGTTTCACGCGCTTCGCATAGTATTCATCGGTGGGGTTAAGGATTTTACGCAGGTCGAAGTCGCCAGCGATGTTTTCGAGATATTCATTCGGCGGCAGATTTGCTTTGAGCCTTTTCTGGTTGCGCGGGCAGACGTTCTGGCAAATGTCACAGCCGTGAATCCACTGACCCATTTTCTCGCGGATTTCCGGCGAAATGTTGCTCGTGATGCCCGGCACGTAGTTGTCCTGCGTCATGAAAGTGGCATAGGCAATACAGCGTTGCGGGTCCAACTTCAATGGTCCATAGAGGGCTCGGGTCGGGCAGGCATCGATGCAGGCGGTGCAGTTTGGCGGACAATCCACGGTCTCCGTCGGGGAGTCCGGTTCAAGCTCCGTATCC
>JAUYDN010000130.1 GCA_030691775.1 Dehalococcoidia bacterium | reverse complement strand
CAGTTCCTGGGTAGCACGCTGGATAGCGCCAACATCCGGACCCTTAAGGGCATCGCGCACCGCCGCAATCTTCACCTCGATTTCCTTGTTCAGGGCATCGGGTATTTTATCTTTGTTATCGCGTAGAATTTTCTCTGCCTGGTACGCGGAGGTATCGGCATTGTTTTTGGTTTCGATTTCCTCTTTGCGCTTCATATCTTCAGCCGCGTGCATCTCAGCGTCGCGCCGCATCTTTTCCACTTCTTCTTTGCTTAAACCGCTCGATGCCGTGATGGTGATTTTCTGCTCCTTACCGGTGCCCTTATCATGTGCTTTCACGCTCAAGATACCGTTAGCATCGATATCGAAAGTGACTTCAATCTGCGGTAAACCCCGCGGCGCCGGTAAGATGCCGTCCAGATTGAACCGTCCCAGCGTGCGGTTGTCAGTCGCCATCGGGCGCTCCCCCTGTAAAACGTGAATCTCCACGCTCGGTTGACTATCGGTCGCGGTGCTGAAAACCTGGCTTTTGGAGGTGGGGATGGTGGTGTTGCGGTCTATGAGTGGCGTCCTCACGCCGCCAAGAGTCTCGATTCCCAGCGTTAGCGGGGTTACATCCAGAAGGAGGACTTCCTTGACCTCGCCCTTGAGAACGCCTGCTTGAATTGCCGCGCCTACGGCGACTACTTCATCCGGGTTGACGCCCTTGTTGGGCTCCTTACCGAAAAATTGTTTGACCTTTGCCTGGACCAGGGGCATTCTTGTCTGGCCGCCTACCAGGATAATCTCATCAATCTGGGCTGTAGTGACGCCGGCGTCCGTCACTGCCTGTTTGCACGGGTCGAGGGTCTTCTCTACCAGGTCCATTACCAGCTGTTCCAGCTTGGCGCGCGTGAGGGCGATGTTCATGTGCTTGGGTCCGCTGGCATCTGCGGTGATGAACGGCAGGTTGACATCCGATTTCTGAACAGAGGTAAGCTCAATTTTGGCTTTTTCCGCGGCTTCCTTGAGACGCTGTAATGCCATGCGGTCCTGTCGCAAATCGATGCCCTGGTCACGCTTGAATTCATCGCACAGCCAGTCCATAATGCGCTGGTCGAAATCATCGCCGCCAAGGTGGGTATCGCCTGCGGTTGATTTCACCTGGAAAGTACCGCCGCCGATTTCCAGGATAGAGATATCGAAGGTGCCGCCACCGAGGTCGTAGACGGCGATGGTCTCCTCGTTCTTTTTATCCAGGCCGTAAGCCAGCGCCGCGGCGGTGGGTTCGTTGATGATGCGCAGGACGTTCAACCCGGCGATGGTGCCAGCGTCCTTGGTCGCCTGCCGCTGGGCGTCATTGAAATATGCGGGTACGGTGATGACGGCATCCGTTACTTTCTCCCCGAGATAGGCTTCCGCATCCACCTTCAATTTCTGTAATATCATTGCGGATATCTCCGGCGGGCTGTATTCTTTACCCCCCATCAAAACCCGCACTTCGTTATTTGGACCTTTGGTAACTCTATAGGTCTTGCGGCGGGCGTCTTCTTCGACCGGCAGTTCCCGTCCGAGCGGTTCACCCCACTTACGTCCCATAAAACGCTTGATGCTGTATATCGTATTCTCGGGGTTGACGATTGCCTGGCGGCGTGCTAATTGTCCTACCAGCCGTTCGCCGTTTTTGCTGATAGCGACGTAAGACGGCACGATGTTGCCCCCCTCCGCCGATGGGATGATAACCGGCTCGCCGCCCTGCATTACCGCGACCTCGCTGAAAGTCGTCCCCAGGTCGATACCAACTGCTCTTGCCATATTTGCCTCCCTTTCTTCCTCTGCGCTTAAATCTGAAAACTATCTATTGAATACTGATAACTTACGTGTTTTCTTCTTCTCCATTGCCAACGACTACCTGGCTGGGGCGCAGGACGCGTTCGTGGAGCCTGTAACCGCGGCGCAACTCCGTCACCACTATGCCTTCTTTACCCTTACCGGGCATCATTGCCTCATGTACCGCCGGGTCGAAGGGTTTTCCCACCGCTTCAATCGGGGTCAACCCCTGGCTTTCTAGAATTGCCCGGAGCTTGCTGGCAATCAGTTTCATCCCTTCCACCCATTCGGGTTTTGCCGCATCCGGCGGCGTTGTGCCTAACGCCCGCTCGAAGTCATCCAGCACCGGCAGGATAAAAAGAATGAGCTGGGCATTGGCATATTTGCCCATCTCCTGTTTCTCTTGCTCGGTACGCCGCTTGTAGTTGATAAAATCTGCCTGGGCGCGCTTCCAGCTCTCGAGGTAGCTATCGGCTTTCTGCCGCACCTCGGCAAGCGTTTCGGTAGTTTCTATCTTACCCTCATTTGAATTCGGCTCTTCCGTTTCTCCGGGCATCATCTGTAGAGGTTCTTTCTCCCGTTATAAAGTTCGAGCGTGTTACCGGTTAGTTGCGACTGCTCTCTTCACGAGGTATCTCTTTGCCGTACAATCTGGCAATGAGCCGGGTCAATACTTCCGTCAGGTACTCGACAGCCGCAATACTCTGAACGTACGGCATGCGTGTAGGTCCCACCACGGCGATGCACCCCACTGCCTTCCCTGGCAAGCCGTACTGACTGACGATGACGCTGAAATTCTGGAATGATTGCGATTCGTTTTCCTGCCCGATGACGATGTGTATGCCAGGCTGGTCGAGTCCACGGGGTACCACCAGCCGTGCCAGGTTCTTCTGTTCCAGCAAGTCCACGAGTGTCATAGCCTGGTGAGCCTGGGAAAATTCCGGCTGATTGAAAATGAACTGTAAGCCCTCAAGGTACGGCTCCTCATAAGCAAGGGTATCCTCTGTTTTCATAATGGCGAGTACCGTATCCGCGGCCTGGCTTTCCAAATCGGAGAGTGATGTTTTCTTCTGTTGAATCTCGACCCTGGTTAAGCCGGAAAACTGCTGGTTGAGTTTGTTGCTGGCGGCGGAAAGGTTTTCCTGTGTGACAGTCTGCGGGAGATTGACGAGCTGTTGCCGCACGCGGGCGCCCTGCAATACCAGAACGATTAGCGCCGTCTTGTCCTGTATACTTACCATCTCCATGTGTTTGAATACAGAGCTGGTCGATTTGGCGGTGGCGACAATCGCCATATTCTGGGCGAGATGTGCCAGAATCGTCGCCGAAAGCCGTACCCACTCATCTAACCGCATTTCCACCTGGTGGAAGAGATGGCTGACCATTCTCTGCTGGTTGACCGGCAGGTGGATGTTATGCAATGTCTCCACGTAGAACCGGTAGCCCTTATCGGACGGAACGCTGCCCGCTGAGGTGTGGGGACGAAGGATGTAGCCTTCCTGTTCCAGGCGCATCATCTCGTTGCGTATCGTCGCCGAGGACACATCCAACCCATAGCTATGGAGGATGCTCTGTGATGGCACCGGTACCGCCCGGTCTATATAGTGTTCCACGATGGACTTAAGGATGGTAGCGCTTCTGAGTGTGAGCACGTTTACCTCTCGTTAGCACTCTCGGTATCCGACTGCTAACATCTTTAAATTAACATCTGGCAATTGTGATTGTCAAGAGTTAGAGTTGTATATTTGATGACTGCTCAATTGGTGGAATGCCTGCTCGTTGAACCACCTCCTCACCTGTGATAAACTGGTACTGATGGAAATTACCTGGCTCGGTTATTCCTGCTTCCGTCTTAAAGGCAAACAGACCGCCATCGTTACCGACCCATTTCCACCGACAATCGGCTATTCCCTGGGCAAGCTAACCGCAGATATCGTCTCTATCAGCCATCTACATCCCGGGCATTCCTATTTGCAGGGCGTTAGCGGTGAACCGAAGGTGCTTTCCGGTCCCGGCGAATATGAAATCAATAACGTCCCCATACTCGGGCTTACCACATATCACGATGGCGAGCATGGAGCTCAGCGTGGTAAAAACACCATTTACATCTACGAAATCGATGAAGTGGTTATCTGCCACCTGGGTGACCTGGGGCACGTGCTTGCTGTAGAACAAGTGCAGAAGCTGGGTTCCGTGGACGTCCTGTTGGTGCCGGTAGGTGGCGTCTCAACCATCGATGCCACTCAAGCCGCGGAAATAGTCCGGCATGTAGAACCGAAAATCGTTATTCCGATGCATTACAAGACCCTGGTCGTCAAGCGGGAACTGGCTACGGTCGACCGTTTCTTAAAAGAGATGGGTGTTAAAGAAGCAGTACCCGTGCCAAAGCTAACGGTAAACAAGAACAGCCTGCCATTGACTCTACAGGTCGTGGTGCTGGGCTAGATACTTATGTAGTGTCTCCGAAATAACTTGACAATTACACATGGAGTGTGGTGCCACGGACGAAATATGAAAATGATGGTTGCAAAGGGTGGGAAAGCAAGATGACTGCCAACTTGCACAAGGGAGTTGAGAGGGGCGTCAGCCCCTC
>JAUYDN010000127.1 GCA_030691775.1 Dehalococcoidia bacterium | reverse complement strand
TATTGTCATTCTGGAGGAGTCCCGATAATTCCTTTATTCCTTATCGGGACGACGAAGAATCTGGAGGAGGGGAGTTGAATCATGGGGTCGCCTACCCCTCCCTGAGATTCTTCGCTCCGCTCCAGAATGACAACCCCGATTTTCATATTTCGTGGTGTCGCTGGCAAGCGACACGGATGATTCCAGCGAAGCCTGTCCCGTACAGTGATACGGGAGCTGGAATCCAGGTGAATGGGTGGTAAGGCGGATTCTCGGGTCAAGTCCTGGAACAACGTTAATAAACAACCTCTATTCACCTTCTCTTAACGACGTGGGATTTCCTTTCCTCGGTGCGCTCATCCTGCTCCTTTTTGATACTGGCTATCTTCTCCGCGGAATAACCGAGGAGCTTACCCAGCACTTCCTCGGTATGCTGTCCGAGCAGGGGGGCGGCTATATAGTTTTCCGGCGTGATGCCGTCCATTTTGAGCGGACACCCAATCAACCTGACCTGTCCACCCAGTGGATGGTCGAGCTTGAGTATGATTTTCTGGTGTTGCACCTGCGGGTCTTCAACCACCTGGTCGATCGTCTTAATGGGACCGGCAATAATGTCTTCCGTCTCGAACAGGTTGAGCCAGTCTTCGGTATTGGCGTGAGATAAACGCTCCTCCAGTATCTCGTTGAACTCTTGCCGGTGCTCCAGCCGGTCTGCCATTTCCTTGAACCGGGGGTCTTCAATCATCCACTCGGCATCGATGACCCTGGCGACCCTCGGCCAGCTCGTTCCGAGTGTAAGGTAGCCGTCTTTTGTCTTGTAGACGCCATATGGAATCAGTCCCAGGTGCTGGCTTCCCATCGCTTTAGGCACGATGCCAGAACAAAAATAGTAGGTAAAAGAGTAGTTCATAATTGCCATGACCGATTCCAGCATCGATAGGTCGACTTTACAACCTTCGCCGGTCGTGTGCCGCCGGTTGAGCGCCGCCAGTACACCGATGACCGCATACATGCCGGTGACCACATCCCCGATTGCCTCCCCTGGTTTGGTCGGTGGTCCCCCGGGTGTACCGGTGATGCTCAGGAAGCCTGTCTGCCCGAGTATATTGATATCAAGGGACGGACGGTGACTCATCGGTCCGGAGTTTCCCCAACCGGTAATAGAGCAACTGATTATCTTCGGGTTTATTTTCTTCAAGCTCTCGTAGTCTGCCTTCAACCTTCCCAGCACACCCGCCCGGAAATTATCGTAGACCACATCCGATATTTTGACCAGGTCATAGAAAGCCTGCCTGCCCAGTGGAGCGCCGAGGTCGAGCAGGACGCTCTTCTTATTGCGGTTATATGCCATGAAATAGAAATTCTCCCCCTTGTGACCGGGACCGGCGACGCGCCGGTTGCCATCGCCTTCCGGAGGCTCGATCTTGATTATCTCGGCGCCCAGGTCGCCGAGTATCTGGCTGCCGGAAGGCCCGGCGATTGCCCGGGAAAGGTCTACTATCCTGAGACCGGATAAAGGTAGAGCCATAACTATCTCTCCTTTCTGAGGCTGTGCTCCAAAACTCCAATGCATCCTTGTCACCCTGACCCCGAAGACAATCGGGGGAAGGGTCTCCGTGCCTACTGAGCAGGTGCTGGAGATTCTTCGTTCTCCCGATGCTTCTTACCGAAACATCGGGACTCAGAATGACATTTGGGGCAATGCCCCTTTCTTATGAGTGAGAGGATTGTGATGTTATAAGGACGCCCGCGGCTTTCATCTACCGTGCGCGGCATACCAAATCTTATGCCCCTGTTGATTGCTTGTCAACCGTGTTATCAGCATGAAAAAATATTGACAAAAAACAGTGCCTACGATAGACTAACGGCACGGTGCCCCCACGCTTACACACGCAGAGTAATAACGGTCGCCGGAAAAGTGGAGCGCAGTGCGTGATGCAGAACAAACCCCGTGATACAGGCGGACAAACACAGGCGAATGACTACGTCTTCCGCTATCCGGTCGGACAGGGACACGACCATACTGCTCTGTACCACAACCGGCTCGCCGAACTTTTGAGAAGCACTCTGGAAAGCCTGCTGAATACGGTAGTGCTCCAGCGGGACGGCAGGGATATAAAAATCGATGGCTTCCGGTGGCTCGATGTTAAGAGCGATTCCTACCGTATATTCGGGGATTCCGTAAAAAATCCACCACCGGTCGCGGTCGACCATAAAGATGACCCTTTACCCAGGACGGTAGAAAATTTTCAGGACCCTCAGAATGCGGTATTCTATGAGCCGCGAATCGACCTCATCAAGAGGCTTGCCGAATCCCTCCTCAATCTGGTCGATTTTGAAACCCAGGGCAAGCCGGTGATGGTGGACGGGTTCCGGCTGAAAGACCTGGAAGACTGGGTTGTACCCAGCCCGGCTGACCCCGCCGAGGTGTTCGAGTACGCGGCTACCCGTTGTTCTTGCGATTGTGTCTTTTGCTGTAACAAGGGGAACCCGGCTTTACTTGCCGCCGTGCAGACTCCGGTGCGTTCATCCGCCGAGGAACTACGCGAGATGGAGACACGCCTGAGATTTCTTTCGCCACAGGGGAAGATGGCGCTGTTTCCGACCAGCGGGACGATTTGTGATGCGATGTCACACCCGTATTTCCTTGATATTTTACGGAAACTAAGACAGAAGACCGATAAGCCGTTCCGGATAACCACCAACGGCAACATGCTCACCCCGGAGGTAGTCAGTGCGCTGGCACAGCTGAAACCCGTCTATATTTATATCTCTCTGAACAGCTCTTCACCTGCGCGGCGGCGGATGCTGATGAACGACCCTCAACCGGAGACTGCCATCGGTTCCCTGCAATTGCTGAGACGTGCCGGTATCCCTTATGCCGCTGTGATTGTGCCCTGGCCTGTAGACACGGCGGACAAAATGCTGGAAGACCTCGCTGCCACCGTCCGGTATGCCGCTGAAAACGGGGCGCACATCATCCAGGTGAATCTCCCGGGATACTCCCGCTATTTTTCGTCAAAAGCCCCTTTTGATACCGGGGAGATATGGCTGGCGATTGTGCGCTGTGTCAGGACGCTCCGCGATGCGTGCGATACCCCGATTGTAGTGATGCCGGCGTTGTACGAAGAAAACCTGTACGAGCCGAAGAAAAACCTGCCGCTGGTAACCGGGATTGTGCAGAATTCTCCTGCTTGCCTGGCAGGTGTGAAAATGGGCGACCTGCTTGTAGAGGTGGGTGGTATCCCCGTGCGTGACCGTCCCCAGGCACGCGACCTGCTCGCCGCCACGAACAGTAGTGGTATGGCTGATGTTATCATCAGGGTACAGCGAGGCGGCCGGATACTGGTCCTGAATCTGGATACCCGGCACTGTTCGTATCCCTACAGCAACGCCATAGACGACTACCTGGGCATTGTTTTCAGGGGCGCCGGGTTACGGTCTTCCTGCCTGGAACGGCTCAAGGATATCGTGGAAACGCATCGTGCAGAACGGGTCCTCTTTTTATCGTCGGAGCTGATGAGACCGACATTTGAGCAATGTCTTGCGGAATCGCATCTTTTTGATAATGTGCGCATTGAAACGGACGTGCCCAAAAACACCTTCTTCGGTGGTAATATTATCATGGGCGACCTGCTCGTGGTACAGGATTTCACGGATTGCATCGAAGGTCATCTAAAAAGAGGGGAAAGACCTGACCTGGTGGTCATTCCGTCATCGCCATTCAATCTCAGTGGCTGGGGTAGAGACCTCACCGGACGGGTTTATCTGGATATCGAGAGACACACCGGCGTGTCGTTGGAACTCCTGCCGTGTGACACAATCTACAGTTGAGACAATATGAAGTGTTAGTGTAGTGTCTCCGAAATAACTTGACAATTACACATGGAGTGTGGTGCCACGGACGAAATATGAAAATGATGATTGCAAAGGGTGGGAAAGCAAGATGACTGCCAACTTGCACAAGGGAGTTGAGAGGGGCGTCAGCCCCTC
>JAUYDN010000124.1 GCA_030691775.1 Dehalococcoidia bacterium | reverse complement strand
GTAAATTCCGCCGACAGCGCACACGCGGATATCGTCACCCATATGCGTTGCCGAAGACAGCTCGAACAAATATTCCGCCAGTGCTTTTGCATCACCGCCTTTGAAGTGGAGTTGTGGGGGGCTGGAGAAAGATGAGAATGGTGTGGGATTTTCCATGTCACCGTTATATACAGAAACACCGGTAAGAGTACCCGGCAGGGGTTTCACCTGTGCCACCTGCGCGGACGCATCGTGCCGTTTGATGGAGATGAAATGGATGGGAGCTTTCTGGTGGCTGGTGATGACACCTGCAATTCTCGGGGTGTGCAAGCTATCAGGTTCGGCGCCGGCGCCCTCCATAATCTTCTCCAGATAATCAGCCGTCGGCGCAGAGCCAGTGTTAAAGAGCAGGCGGTAGGTCTCAAAGATAGCCTCGGTCTGTACACCGTTGGTGACGGCGATTACACCACTGGTATCATCCCATTTCACCGCCGTATAGTGCCGGAGCGGGTCATACGCGACATTCCCCAGCGGCCCGATAATAATGCTGTTCTCGTGCCGGGTGGCTCTCCGCTCCCGGCTGGACACACTGCGCCCTGTCACCAGGTATACTACCGCCGGTTTGCCATCAGCGGTAAGACCAACAAACAACTGCCTGCCGGGATAGGGTCCGTTAGGATTGGGCATCATATTCCTCCGTTACAATGTTATTCTGAAGCTTGTTCCCGCGAAGACGGGAATCTTATGTGCCTGAAGAATCTCCTGCACCTGCTCATTAGGCAGGGGAGACCCTTCCCCCGACAGGTCGGGGTCAGGGTGACCGATTGCTTGCGCGATCGGTCATTTTTGTGCAACATGTATTGCCGCCGCGCCGAAGAAAAGCCGTTTCACCGTCACTTTACTAAAACCCGCCGCCTTTAAAAGGTCCGCCAACTCTTCTGCCGTATAGAACCGCCGTGCTGATTCCGAAAGGTATTTATAGGCGGGGCGGTTTCCAGTTATCCAGTAGCCGGCATAAAAAACAAACCAGCGTTCATATGCATGTGCAAACGCTCGCACTACTGCGTTTGGGGGCTGGCTGGACTCGACGATGACGAACTCGCCACCCGTTTTGAGCACCCGCACCACCTCTATCAGGTAACGCCCGGTGCGCGGGTTTTTGTACGTCAGATTGCGAAAGGCAAAGGAAATCCCGATGCTATCGAAATACCCGTCCGGGAACGGCAGGTCGTTGACATCGCCGTGGATGAAGGAGAGTGCCGAGTTAAGACCGGCTTTCTCTGCTTTATCCCTCGCCAGTGCCAGCATCGGCAGGCTGTAGTCCAGGCACACCACTTCAGTCCCCTGTTTTGCCAGTCTTGCCAGCCAGATTGCCAGGTCGCCGGTGCCACAGCAAAGGTCCATCACCCGCTTCGGGTCCGATTTCAGGCAAATCAGGGCAGTGCGGCGGCGCCACCGCTCGTCCATACCCCAGGTGAAGACGCGGTTGACCAGGTCGTACCTGCCGGGCACCGCTGTGAAGATTGAATGGAGAGGGCGTTTTTGCCCCGGTTGTTTGGCATCAGCCAAGCTAAAACACTCCCGCCAGTATAAAACCGATGCCCATCAGCAACTGGGTGAGCAGTACCACGAACACGTTGTTTCCCATCGCCGGTATCAACTTGCCCATATCATCGTGTTTAAAAGAGCCGCTAATCGCCTTATAACCCAGGGGGAAAGTAAGCAGACCGAGCAGGGTGAAAGCGGGCATATCGCGGGAAATCACCGCCCCGATAATCCAGAGGTACATGATGACCATCAGGGCGGAGTAGACGATGGCGGCGTTCTTTTTGCCGACGACTATCGGCAAGGTGCGGCGGTTCACACTCCGGTCAGCTTCTACATCCGGAAATTCGTTAAGCAGTAGCAGATTGTGCACGAGAATACCGGAAGGCACGGCGGCGATGAGCGCGGAGACGGTGTACTCTCCGGTCTGCACAAAATATAAGCCCAGGACAGGCAGAGTACCCAATCCCAGCCCGGCCGCCCATTCGGGGTAACCCATCTTTAGAATAACCGGGGTGTAGATAATTATGATGATACCGGCAACGAGAAGAAGCGGGAGTAACTGCCAGCCCTGCACTACTGTAAAGTAAACACCAATCGGTATCGAAATCACCAGCGTGCCGATAGCCAGCCAGAGACCCTGTTTTGCAGTGATGAGTCCATCTGTGATAGCTTTGCTTCCACCGCTGAACGGAGTGCGGGGAGTTTTGTAATCGAGCTTACTGCGGGAATCGAAATAATCATTCAAAACGTTGACGCTGATGTGAGTGAACACCAACCCGATGCCAGCGATAAAGGCAAATGCCAGGTTAAAATCGCCGCCGTACTCCTGGTGTTCATACCAGGCGAGGCTGGCACCCAGAAATCCGAGTATTACCGAGAGCAGAAGAAAATTGGCGCGGACAGCAACCAGCAGAGTCTTGAATTTCATTGTTTACCTCCACCCTTCAAGTTTAATCGGAGTTGGTCCCCTATACCCATCCCGAGAAATCCGGCGGCACTGCCGTTTTTCAGGGAAATCTCAAGGTAACCGTGACTGCCAATCAGCGCCAGCAAACCGCTACCTTCCTGGTAAGTGCGGCACAAACCGAAAATCTGCTTGCCGCCAATCATCACCAGTACGGTGTCCTTGTTTTCCGGCAGGTCCTGTTCCCGGACGCTGGTGATAAGATTACCAAAATTATCGATGTGAAGAATCTGTCCGATGACTGCCCCTCCGGCTGTCTTGCCGGGGCGGGGAACAGGTAGCGTGACGAGTGAGTTGGCGCGTTCGCCGAAAGCCGCAGGAGACATACCCAGGGAGAGCCTGGCAGCAACCGGCGCGAAGATATCGCGGCCATGGAAGGTGGCACTGACCGGACTGCGCCAGAATGCAGGTTTGTTAAGCGAGATGGCTTCCAGCTCAGGGGGTACCGTCACGGAACGTCCGGATTGACGCGTAGTGTATTCACGCAGAACGTAGCTCAGGACTCCATTATCCGGTGCCAGGAAATCGTAGAAAGGGGTATGTAACAGGATGGCGCGCCGCTGGCTCCCCACCCCCGGGTCCACCACTACCAGGTGAATGGTACGCTCGGGGAAATAACGGTAGGCGGTGCTCAACACAAAAGCCGCCTGGGCGATATTCTGAGGATTGATGGTATGGCAAACGTCTACGAGTTGCACGTCCGGATTGATGCCAAGGATAACGCCCTTCATCTCCGCGACATAGGCATCACTGAGACCAAAATCGGTGGTGAGAGTAATTACCACGCCCATATCCGCCCGATATTACCCCGCCGCAACCGTAGCCAGGGCTACGATAACGAAGAGTGCGGCGACGATGATAGTAACCCAGAAAAGCCCCTTTTCAATTCCCCGCTTGGTGCGGTAGACCTTGTCCGCCTGGCCGAAAATCCCCCCGATTCCACCACCCTTCACCTGGAGCAGTACTGCCAGGATGAGGATGACGGAAAGAACTATCTGGATGATGTTGAGAGCGGTCTGCATATCACTTTTCCTCTAACTTTTTCTTAATCGCCTGGTTCGCAACCTGCGGATTTGCACGGCCCTTGGTCGCCCGCATTAGCTGTCCGATGAGAAACTTGAGCGCCGTCTCTTTACCGGCTTTATAATCAGCCACCGCCTGCGGGTTTTCATTCAAAACACGGCCGATAACGTTTTCCAACTCATCGGTATCCTTTATCTGAGCCAGGCCTCTGGCGGCGACAATCTCGCTGGCGGACTTGCCGGTATTGAACATCTCCTCCCAGACCTGCTTGGCGGCGGGACCGCTGATGCTCCCTTTCTGTACGAGGTCAAGCAGTTCACAGAGCTGGGGCGGAGAGACCCTGGCTTCACTGATATCGGTATTGGTGGCATTCAGTAAACGGTTGAAATCACCGAGTAACCAGTTGCTTACCATTTTAGCGCGGCTGGTCAATGGCACGTCAGCGGGTTTATTGGTGACCAGGCATGCCTCGAAGTAGTCCGCCATCGCCCTCGTGCCGGTGAGCAGGTTAGCATCATAAACGGGCAGAGCATATTCGGCGACAAAGCGGTCGCGCCGGGCTTCGGGTAGCTCCGGCAACATCGCTTTCACCTCGTCTACCCACTTTCGGCTGATGAACAGTGGCGGCAAGTCAGGCTCGGGGAAGTAGCGGTAATCGTGGGCGTACTCTTTGGTACGCTGGGAAACTGTTTTACCTTCGTCTTCCAGCCAGCCGCGGGTCTCCTGGACCAGCCGCTCGCCGCTTGCCATTGCCTTCCGCTGGCGTATGGCTTCGTGCTCCAGGGCACGGTAGACGGCGCGGAAACTGTTCATGTTCTTTACTTCCACTTTGGCAAGCAGTTGTGTCATGCCTGCGGGGCGGATGCTGATATTGGCATCACAGCGGAAACTGCCCTCCTCCATGTTGGCGGTGGAAACCCCGATGTATTGCAGGATGGTGTGCAGTTTCACCAGGTATTGCCGGGCTTCCTCTGGAGACCGAATGTCTGGCTCGCCCACGATTTCCATCAGGGGAACACCGCTACGATTCACATCCATCAGACTATATCCAGCACCGCCGGCCGCCGGCCGGTGAATGAGCTTGGCGACATCCTCTTCCAGGTGCACACGGGTGATACCAACGCGCTTCTTCTGACCGTCGATATCGATTGTAAACCAGCCGTTTTTCCCGATAGGCGCATCATACTGGGAAATCTGGTAGCCTTTCATCAGGTCCGGGTAAGGGTAGTTTTTTCTATCGAACTTGGTATATTCCGAGATAGTGCAGTTGAGTGCCAGGGCAGTCATCATCGTGAATTCGATGGCGCGGCGGTTAATCACCGGCAGGACGCCTGGCATTCCCATGCAGATAGGGCAGACATGTGTATTGGGCGGGGAATCTGCATAATCAGCACTGCACCCGCAGAACATCTTGCTTTTGGTTTTGAGCTGGGCGTGAACCTCAAGCCCGATGATTGTCTCGTATTCCTGCGCTTGCGAAACCGCCATACGTGTTTAGTATAACAGCAGACAGCGGTGAGTGACAAGGAATTTTCGCTGGTGGACTTGCAAGGATGCCAGGGATATGGTACTATAATAAAGGTTTAAGTGTAGGTTATCGTCAAGCTTCGTCGAATCCGTGCGATTCCCCTGAGTGCCGGATGACCGAGACTCTAACTAATATTTAAGAGAGGAGGTCATTCATGAGCGTCCAGGACAAAACACTCCAGTGTGCCGATTGCGGTGCTTCTTTCACGTTTAGCGCCGACGAGCAGGAGCTGTTCCAGACCAGGGGCTACCAGAACGAGCCCAAGCGCTGTCCCGCTTGCCGTCAGGCAAAGAGAGCTGCGCGCGGTGGAACCGAGAGCTCCAACTATGGCGCGCGTCGCCAGATGTTCACCGTAACCTGTTCCGCATGTGGCAAATCCACGGAAGTCCCCTTCCAGCCCCGCGGTGACAGACCGGTCTACTGCAGTGATTGCTACCGCAAAGTCAAAGTAACCAGATAGTTCTGTTTACAATCCGGTAGAAATGAGTACGGGTCGGA
>JAUYDN010000119.1 GCA_030691775.1 Dehalococcoidia bacterium | reverse complement strand
AAAGTCGAGTGACCTTGTCACCCTGAGCACAGCGAAGGGTCTCCCTGCCTACTGAGTAGTGTTGGAGATTCTTCGTTCACTTCGCTCCTCAGAATGACATTTAGGGCAACGCCCAAAGGGAGACTGAAGGGGGTTTTTCCTACATATGTTTTAGTTTCGCGGATGCCTTTTAAAACAGTACGTAGTACGTTACGTATTGACAAACGCCGTCTGGGCAATTAAAATATCAGTATCCCGCATAGCAAGATGATATATCTCTGTACGGTAAACTGCAGGGAGGTCGATGATGAAAAAGCTGGTCTCTTTAGTAGCTATCCTGGTTCTGTTAGCCGCCATCGCGCCGTATGCCGGCGCCACCCCACCTGCGGATACTCCCGGTAAAGGTCCGCCGGACCTTGAGAAAATCGTCTTCATCCACTACGGGAGGAATGCGGCGCCAGGCAAACCGGCGGGCTTACCGGGTGGGGGTATCAAACTCTATTCCTATAGCGGCATCCGCTGGGCGAACAGCGATATCCCCGTACCGTATTATTATAATCCGACTGGCGAACGGGGACCCGGTGGGTACCAGAATGCGATTATAAGTTCATTCGATGCCTGGGAGAACGACAGCGGCTCGTATATCGATTTCACATACACCGGGATCACAGGTATCGCGCCAGGAATCAATACTTCCAGTCCCGATGGCAACAACGTCGTTGGTTGGGCGTATCTCAGTAGTTTATACCCGGGCGCAATCGGCATCACTATCGTCTGGTATACCAGAGGTAAGGTGAAGCAAATCGTCGACGTCGATACCGCCCTGAACACCGACTCGTTCTATGTATGGACGCAGGGTGATATCGGTACCGAAGACCCGGACACTGCGGCCTACCTTTATCGAACCGATGGTTTTGATGTGGATGTCCAGAACATTATGACCCACGAAGCGGGACACTGGCTGATGCTGAACGACCTGTACAACGAGGCAACCGCCGCCCAGACCATGTACGGTTATGCCAGCGATGCGGAGCTCAAAGCCCGCAGTCTGGAAACCGGTGATGAAACGGGTGTGAGGAAAATTTACCCGCAACCATAATGTAAATCCACTAAACGAAAATAACGTTAATTTTCTAGCGGGGGGACAGCTTGAGCTGTCCTCCCAACGTTTTGTCATTACTATGAAAATAGTCTTCTTGTCATTCTGGAGGAGTCCGTCTCTCCAATATCACGAAGAGCCTGCCCCGTACTTGATACGGGGACGACGAAGAATCTCAGGGCGGGGTGGCAGAAGCATTACCAACTGGCGAAAGTCACGACCTCACCGAGAAATTACGGCTCTATTTTCATGCTTGTTGGTGCCGATGTAATCGGCATGACCGATTCCGGCGCAGGCGGGAATCCAGAGATATGATTAACAGTTCTTTGTATTGGCGACCACTCTTCTTTCCCAATCACCCTCACCCTTACCCTCTCCCTCGTGAAAAAGGGAGAGGGTTTTAATTTTAAGAGGATTGCATCCTCTTACACTCACTGCTCCCCTGTCTTCCCCACCCCCCCCCTCGGACGGTATTCTGGACAGCACCAGCTACTTTTTCCCCACACTGTCAAGCGATAAAGAGGGTCGAATTTGAAAACCCTACATTGAACTACCTTTCAAGCGTGAAAAACCTATCTAAAACTCCTAATTCCAACTATCTTGGACAGCAATGAATTGAAACATTAAATAACTGTAACTGATTTGTAACTAAATTCGATTTAAACTTATGGTCTTCAATCTCAATAGCTATTGCTATATTATGGTAAAATACACAGTATATTGAGGTTGGGATGAGGTTGTAGAGGGGTTAACTCACTGCATCAGCGATTCCACTCCACAAAACAAACTATGCTGGTGCTTTTATTGGAGAGATAGGAGTGCCATTAACCGGCAATATCGAGACCCCCCGGAGACTATTCGGCACGAGCGGCCTGCGCGGAATAGTCCACAAAGAACTGACCGTCCAGACCCTCTACGAACTGGGACAGGCAGTCGCTACATCTCTACCAGCCTCTTCACAGGTGGTCATCGCCACGGATACGCGGTTGAGCCGCGAAAAGGTCAAGACCACCGTAGTCATGGGCTTGCTTGCTTCCGGGGTCAACGTTATCGACCTGGGCATCCTGCCGACTCCTGCCCTGGCGTTTTCCACTAAAGAAATGCAAGCCACCACTGGTATCATGGTCACGGCTTCCCACAATCCCCCGGAATACAATGGTATCAAGCTTTTTAACAGCGACGGCATCGGTTACAGCCGCGAACAGGAACTGGCAATCGAAGATATTTATGCGCAGAAAAACTTCCGCACGGGAGAGAGCGCATCCTTTACCCACGAACCCGGGGCAAAAGAACTTTATTTCCGCAAGGTAATCGGTAGCTTTCCCGGTGGTTTATCCAAAAAGTTCAAAATCGTAATCGACCCCGGTAACGGCGCGGCGTCCCTGTTCGCCAGCGAGCTATTTTCACGCCTGGGGCTGGATGTCTTGCCCGTGAACGATACCCCCGATGGCTCATTCCCCGGGAGAAGCCCCGAACCGAGGGAAGATACTCTCACCGGCACATACGAATTTTTGAAGAAGAACCACGCTGACCTCGCGGTATGCTTCGATGGAGATGCCGACCGCGTTGTTTTCCTCGATAAAGAAGGCTTCATCGGCTTTAACGAAGCTGTCACATTCATCAGTGCCCTCGCGGTTAAAACCACCGGCAAGAAGAAAGTGGCGACCACCGTTGAAGCCGGAATGCTCATCGACCTTGCCCTCTCGCCCCTGGGCGTGTCGGTAGTAAGGGGTAAGGTCGGAGATGTACCCGTTGCATATCTCGCCCGCGAAAATGATGCCGCCATCGGCATCGAACCGGTCGGTGTATATATTCTGCCGGAAGCAGGTTTCTATCCCGACTCGTTCCTTGCGGCGTTGACGCTGTTGAAAAATATCGATGACCCCGCGGAGATACGTGCCTTTTTCAGAGGAATACCCCGGCTCGTTAACAAACAAAGGCAACTGCCCTGCCCTAACGAGTTGAAAAACCCGGTGATGAGCAGTATATTGGGAAATACGGCACTATTCGGCAAAGGCACTATAAACACCGTCGATGGTCTCCGTTTAGATTCCGGAAACTCATGGGTTCTGGTCAGGTCCTCCGGTACTGAACCGCTCCTCCGCATTATCGCCGAATCACCTTCGGAAAGTGAGACCGACCGGTTACTTGACAAAACCGCGGCAGTTGTTGAAGGATTGATGCGAGGTCTGTCATGAAGGCACTCTTTCTTTGCGGTGGCATCGGTAAGCGGATGGCACCACTCGCGGAAGATAAGTTCCTGATAAAATTCCTGGGCAAGACCCTGCTGGAGCACCAGCTGGATGCCGTAAAAAGCGCCGGCCTGAATCGCGTGGCATTCGTCTGCAATCCGCATAACCACGAGCGGGTAAAAACAATCGCCGCCGGGACGCCGGGCATCAGCACTGAATTAGCCGTCCAACGAGAACCTCGCGGTATCGCCGATACACTTGAGAGTGCCGCGCATCTTCTCGATGACGAGGTCTTGATTATCAACCCTGATGATATTTTTGAAGCATCCGCTCTTACATCTTTGCTATTAGCCCGTTCCAAACATAAAGCGAAGAGCTACCTGGTGGGCTACAAAGTAAAAAGTTATTTCCCCGGCGGCTATCTGGTGACTGACGAAAAAGGACAACTGACTCACATCGTCGAAAAACCCGGCAAGGGTAATGAACCATCTGATATGGTCAACCTGCTGGTACACCTGCACACGGAACCGCGTCTTTTGCTGAAGTATATCTCGCGTGTGCAGACCGACCGTGACGACCGGTATGAGCGCGCCCTGGATATGATGTGCCAGGATGGCAAGTCGGTCCGGGTAGTTCCTTATGCCGGCCCCTGGCAGGCTATCAAATACCCCTGGAATATACTCGATGGTGTGCGCTACTTCCTGGACCGCGCCGAAGGTTGTATATCACGTTCGGCGCAAATCTCCAGTAATGCCGTCATCGAAGGCAAAGTAGTTATCGCTGATAATGTCCGTATTTTGGAAAACGCGGTCGTCAGGGGACCGGTCTATCTGGGCGCCGGGACAATCGTTGGTAATAGTACTTTAGTACGGGGTTATAGCCATATCGGTGCCGATTGTGTTATCGGTTTCGGCACGGAAATCAAGGGCTCGTATATAGGCGATGACTGCGGGTTTCACATGAACTATATCGGCGATTCTATAATCGGCGAGCGATGCAACTTTGGCGCTGGCACTATCACTGCCAACTGGCGTTTTGATGAACAACCTGTTTCCGTCGGGGTCGGGAATGAACTTGTGGATACAGGCATCATAAAATTCGGTGCTATTGTCGGTAACAACTGCCGCACCGGAATAAATGTCAGTATCATGCCTGGTGTCAAAATTGGCTCCAATTCTTTCATCGGTCCTGCCACCTGTTTGACCAAAGACATTACGGCGGATACAATGGTGGTTGGTCACGCATTAGCGAGGTCAACAAGAAAATCTCCGCGCACCCATTGAGGTGGTTGAGGCAAGAGGAGGTTACAATGTGCGGTCTGATTGGTTACATCGGCAATGAACAAGCGGCATCCATTCTACTCGGTGCAATGGCAAGGCTCGAATACCGCGGTTATGATTCCGCAGGCGTGGCGACAGTGGATAACGGTAATGTTCACGTTGCTAAAGACAAGGGGAAGCTGGCGGATGTAATACGGGAATGCGATATTAAGACCCTGCCGGGGCAGGTCGGTATCGGCCACGTACGCTGGGCGACACACGGCGGCGTGACCCGGGAGAATGCTCATCCGCACTGCGATGAGAAAGCCAGCATCGCCGTGGTACATAACGGCATCATCGAAAACTATACGGAAATCCGCTCCCGACTCTCACGTAAATACCGTTTCGTTTCAGAAACAGACACCGAGGTTATTCCCCATCTTATCCGGGATTTCATCGACGCGGGAAACACATTTGAGGACGCTTTCTTTAAAGCAACCCGCGAGCTAAAGGGTTCTTACGCCATCCTGGCAGTGTCTGCCACCGAGCCGGATAAGGTCCTCGCCGCCCGGAAAGAAAGTCCGCTTGTCATCGGCCTCGACCACGGCTCGAGCTTTATCGGAAGCGACGTATTATCTTTCCTGCCGCATACCAACAGGGTACTTTACCTTGACGATGGCGAACGCGCTGTCCTCACCAGGGACTCTGTTAAAATTTACGATGAGCACCACAATGAACTGGGGAAAAAACCTACGTCCGTTAACTGGGAGTGGAAACAGGGTAGCAAGGGTGATTACAACCATTTCATGATAAAAGAAATCGAGGAGCAACCGCAGGTAATCCGCCAGGCGCTGATTCAGGACAACCGCCTGTTGATGAAGATGGCAATCGATATCCTGCGCGCCCGGCAGGTGGTCTTTGTCGCCTGCGGCACGTCACGGTACGCGGCGCTTATCGGACGTTACGCGTTTTCCAAGATTGGTCGTACCTTCAGTGACGTTATTATTGCATCCGAGTTCGGCTATTTCTCAGAATCAGTCGATAAGGGCACCCTCGTGATTGCCATCTCACAGAGCGGTGAGACCGCGGATGTCCTGGATGGAGTAAGACAGGCGAAAGCCAATGGCGCTACGGTTTTCTCGATAGTTAATGTCGTAGGCTCTTCGCTGGCGCGGATGAGCGACCAGGTGCTGTATCTTAATTGCGGTCCGGAAATCGGGGTCGCCGCCACCAAGTCCTTTATGGCGCAGTTAATCCTGCTCTACCTTCTCTCCTTCTCCATGGACAATAGTCTCTCCGAAGGCAAGGAAAAGCTCCGCGAGATTTCCGCGCTGGTAGAAGCCGACCTTCATTACCATTCCCTTTATATCCCGGCGATGGCGGCTAAGTTGAAGGACAAAAAGGACTTTTACTACCTGGCGCGCGGCATTAATTTTGCCATGGCTGGCGAAGGCGCATTGAAGCTCAAGGAAATCTCCTACGTCCACGCTGAAGGTATGCCCGCCGGAGAGTTGAAGCACGGCACCCTGGCATTAATCGAGTCCGGCACGCCGGTCGTTGCTATCTGCCCCACCGATTATACCTACGCCGATACCGTCGCCAATGTGATGGAAGCCAAAGCACGCGGCGCTTACATCATCGGTGTGTCTAATGTCAATGAACCGATTTTTAACGAGTACGTACGTCTCTCCAAGGTAGAAGAAGTCCTGTACCCCATCGTGACGACAATTCCGCTACAGCTTCTTGCTTACCATTCGGCGGTCGCCAGGGGACTGGACCCGGACAAACCCCGCAACCTGGCGAAATCGGTCACGGTAAAGTAGGACGGGGTAATTTATGGCGAGCCCGCGTTCCTGATTTTCAACATCTACCTTTTTATCATGTTTCGGATTATAATGTATCAGTTCGTATTTTTAATAGACTTCCCACGACCTTACGGTCGGGGTTTTCACTGTCTCAACTTCGTTGCCCTGCATCTTGAGTAGGATGGGAAAATGCAGGGAGAACTCCATCCCTCGACCTTACGGTCGGGGATTTTAGTAAGGTAGCTTAAAAACGTGGAATGACGTCATTATACACGTCTGCGCTTGACTATTCCCGCCCGATATACGAAAATCTAAACATCGGGAATGAACAGGACGCGCGGTTTCGTCAACCAGAACCGTTATAAATCGACGAAGAGCATCAAAAGGCTCAGCAGGTTCGTGAGAGAAACCCGCCTGAAAAAGATGCCTGTTCTGAAAAATAAATTCTCCCACCGCAGAGTCGGGGTGTAGCGCAGCCTGGTAGCGCACCTGAATGGGGTTCAGGTGGTCGGAGGTTCAAATCCTCTCACCCCGACCAGAAATCCACGCTCATAATTTGCCCAAAATAGCTGTCCGTTTTTTTATATGAACGGAGCGCCTGGCACTGAGGCTATCATACACAAACTTGCTGTTGACAACCTTATCAGCATGATGTAAGCTGTGAGCAACCTTCTCAGCCAACTGAGCGCTCGTTCAAATCAAAACCTGGAGACCCATGCTCGTTCAGTCCAAGTCAGCAAGTAACGAATACGTCGAAGCCCAACGTGAGCACCTGATAAGAACGGCTATTCGCCTGTTCACGAAAAAGGGCTATCATAATACCACCACCCGAGAGCTAGCTACAGCCTGCAACATGAGTATCGGCGGTATCTATTACTATATCGGCGCAAAAGAGGATATCCCGCACCTGGTAGCTCAGCGCATGATTGCGTTAGTGGACCAAACTACGGCGAGATTAACCGCAGAACTGGAACACTTTTCCCCCACCGAGGCATTTCGAAGGTCCATCGGAATCTACTACGAGTTGGTCGATCACAATCGCGATTACTGGCGGTTCATGAATGCAGAAACCAAAGTGTTTCGAAAAAAGGACTTCGACGCTTTGTACGACGTACATCTCCGGAAAGTGGAGTACTTCGAGAAGCTCTTTGAAAGAGGGATACAGGCAGGAGAATTCTGGGTCAGGCACCCGGCATTATTAGCGCGCGACGTTACGACTCTCTTTCCCGCCTGGGTAACACGTCACTGGTTGCTGAAGGGGACGTACAGGTCAATAAACGAGTACGCGCGGCAACAAACCGAACTCCTGCTGGATGCGATTCGAATTCCAAAAGGAAACGATTCCAGACCGGCTGGCAACGGTTCTCACGAGGTGCCGAAGTGATAGTCGAAACAATGACCCGCGAAGAGAGATTGAGAGCCACCGTCAAGCTCGAAAGGGTAGACAGAGTACCGGTGGTCCCCCTCATAGGCCAGTTTGCCCTGCGTCAGCACCGTATGTCATCGCTGCCTTCCGGCGCTGGCACCTCTGTGGACTGGCGCAGGATTCTGGATGTTTTTCATGCCAACTATGATGAACTGGGCGGTTACGATGCACGGTATGTTGCCGGCGTCGCCTGGCCACGCAGTAGTTGGCGTGTTAACGGACCGCGTGGTGGTAAGAGAGTCACGCCTGGTGAGGGCGGTATCCCGAAGGACTTCTCCGTTCAGTGGGAGGAGCGCGAGATAATGACCACAGAGGACTATGACACCATCATCGACAAAGGCTGGAACGGGTTCCTGGAACAGCAAATACCCCGTGTCACCAGCCAGTCCATCGAGCAAGAAGATGCCGCTCAAAAGGCGCTCCTCAAAACATATCTACAGGATGTGCGGGAATGGAACCAGCGCGGGGTTCCCGTTATGTGCGGCGCCCTGGTAATCAGTTGCGAGATGACTTTATCGCTGGCACGCACTCTTCCGCGATTTTCCATGGACATCCATCGTTTTCCGGACAAAGTCCAGGCGGCGTTGGAAGCGATGGTGCCGGATTTCATCAGTAATGCAATCGCCGACATCCAGGAAAGTGGCATACCCTGGGTGAACATCTCGTTGGAAAGAGGTTCCGGGTCTTACTTTAATCTCAAGACCTACGAACGTTTCTTTTTCCCGCAGTTGAAGCGGATTGTGGAAGCTCTAACTGCGAGAGGACTAATCTGTGTACTTCACATGGACACGAACTGGACTCTGAATCTCCCGTACCTGAAACATCTTCCGCGCGCCATGTGTATCTGTGAGCTCGACGGCACAAGCGACATCTTCAAGGCAAAGGAAATACTGCACGGTCACATGTGCATAATGGGCGATGTACCTGCGTCTTTACTATCTCTGGGAACACCCGATGAAGTGTGCGAATACTGTGAAAAGCTGGTCGACGTTGTGGGTAAAGACGGGGGGTTCATCCTGAGTTCCGGCTGCGAAGTACCGATCGACGCCAAGTTTGAAAACGTCAGAGCAATGATTGACACAGCTAAGAACCATACTGCTCCAGTTTCCAAAAAGGACGGTTGAAATTACCAGCAACCTGGTTCGAAATCAAGCAAACCGATACGGAGGGACGAATGTCAGAACTGGCTGAAGCACTGGCAAACCTGGAAGAGGACAAGGTAAAAGAACTCATCAAAAAAGAGCTTGAAGGCAGTAATGGAGCCCTTTCTATCCTGGATGAACTCCGCAAAGGTATGGATATAGTCGGCACGCGGTACAAGAAAGGTGAGTACTTTCTCAGTGAGTTGATTGTCTCCGGCGAAATCTTCAAGGAATCCATGCAGACCATCGAGCCGGCACTGAAGCAATCCGCACCGCCCGGGAAAATGCCGAAGGTCGTCATCGGCACGGTTAAGGGGGATATCCATAACATCGGCAAGGACATCGTCGCAACGCTTCTGAAGGGCGCTGGTTTCGAGGTTTACGACCTGGGAATCGATGTACCCCCGCAAGCGTTCGTGGACAAGCTTGTCGAGACCAAAGCCGGGGTGCTTGGCATGTCCGGACTATTGACCCCATCCTTCGATTCGATGAAAGCGACGGTGGAAGCCGTCAAAGAGGCGGGCCTGCGGGACAAAGTCAAAATCATCATCGGCGGAGGAGTCGTAACCAAGCTCGTGCAGACACACACCGGTGCAGATGCCTTCACGGATGACGCTCTTGAAGGCGTCGAGGCGATTAAGCGATTCACGAAGGGATAATTCGATGATTAAGGAAACCATGACGGCAGAGCAAAGGGTTCTCGCCGCAATAAACCTGGAACCGTACGACCGCGTACCAGTGGCACCACATCCCAGCGTCGAGTTTCCGCTGGCTCACAAGGGCAAATCGTTGGCGGTTACTGAGTCACCACAGAGGTGGGATGAGTTCCTCCACGATTGGCTCGACCTTTATGACGAAGTCGGCGGATGGGATGGCGTGACCATAGGCGGACGAGCCACCTGGGCTGGCTTCACCACGACCGCCGGTGGTGCCGGTTCGATGCGGTACCCCGGCCAGGACCAGCGTGTGGACACCGCCGGCTCAGTCCAGTTCGAAGAGCGAGAGATGCTCTCAGCGGAGGACTATGACGACATCATCAAACTGGGTTGGGCGCGCTTCGTGGAGACGAAGTTCAGCCACATCAGGAGGGGCGGCTTCATTACCAGCGTGAGCAACAAGGCAACTACGGCAAGGCTGTTGACAGACCAGTATCTGAGGTCGCGTGACGCCTGGCAGAAACGCGGAGTGGGGGTGATTGCAGGCGTTATGTCCCTTGACCCCCAGATGGCCCTCTCGCTCATGCGCACCTTCCCGCAGTTCACTCTTGATTTGTACCGCCGGCCAGACAAGGTGCAGGCGGCGCTGGACGCTATGGTGGACGACTTTATCAAAGACGGAATAGAAGGCATGCGGTTAACAGGGATTTCGTCCACCGGAATACCGGGAGTGAACGTGGCTTGCGAAAGAGGTTCGGGTGAATACTACAATCTGAAGATATTCGAGCGCTTCGTCTGGCCCTATATCAAGAAGATGGTCGAGACCTGGGCAGCGGCGGGCATCGTCACCACGCTCCATTTCGATACCAACTGGACACTGAACCTCCCTTATCTCAAAGAGCTACCCAGAAAGATGTGCATCTGCCAGCTGGACAGTAAAACCGATATTTTCAAAGCCAAAGAAATCCTGAAAGACCATATGTGCATCATGGGGGATGTGCCGCCGGCGCTATCGTCACACGGTACCCCGGAGCAGATGGAGGCTTATTGCAGGAAGCTAATCGATGTTGTTGGCAGGGATACCGGGTTTATTTTAAGTAACGGATGCGCTGTTCCACCGGATACGAAGTATGAGAATTTCAAGATGATGATCGACACCGCCAGGAATTACCCTCCATCCCGGTCATCTTAATTTTCGGAGGTGTGAAAGCAGGAGAATAGCCGGTAAAATGACCAGTCTTCGTGAGTTTAGAGGAGGCTTGAATGAATCGTAAAGACCACAGGATGTCGCTTGCCTCATTGCACCCCGAGCGTGACGAAGAATGTACGCCCGACATATTTATGGTGGCAGGTGTGGGAAACTCATGCGTCGTATTAACGGGAGAGGGCATCGTTGTCATCGATACCCCTTTGCGGAATGCGAGTCGCGTACTTGAAAGCATAAGAGCTAGAAGCACTCTGCCGATTCATACGATTATCTACACTCACAATCACGCTGACCACGCCTGGACGACGGGTATCTTTCTGGATGACGCACAGAAAAATGGATATCCGCGACCGAGAGTAATTGCACATGAAATGGTAACAAGGCAATTCGAGCTTGATAAGAAGCTTTCCAGCTATTATCGATACATCAACCGCATCCAGTTCGGGCAAGGTTTTATCCGTCCCGCAGGCTACGAAGAATATGTAACCGAAAGAATCATCCGGCCCGATGTCACCTATTCCGACAGCCTGCAGTTCAGACTGGGGAACCTTACCTTCGAGCTATACCACTATATGGGGGAGACGGACGATGGTACGTGGGTCTGGATTCCTGAGCGAAAAACAGCAGTTGCTGGTGACCTGGCGGAAGGGTTCTGCCCTAACATCGGCAACCCGCTCAAAGCTCAAAGATATGAACTGGAATGGGCGGAGGCTCTGGAGACGATAGCCGGTAAAAACCCCGACTATTTGATACCGGGTCATGGTCCTGTGTTGCGCGCGGAGCAGGTCAAGGAAGTATGTCTCGGTACGGCAAGCTTCCTGCGCAGTCTGCACGACCAGGTTATTGCGTTATTGAATGAGGGCTGTTGGATTGAGGAAATATTAGAGCGTGTGAGGGTCCCGCCGGAATTTACCGGCAAACCGTGGCTGGCTCCGGTTTACGGTCACCCGACCTTCATCATTCATGGCATCCACCGCCGGTACGCTGGTTGGTTTAACGGAAACCCCGGTGAACTGTTCCCGTCCGGGAAATCACAGGTCGCGGCTGAAGTCGTGAAACTGAGCGGCGCCGCACACCTGATTGAGCGGCTCAAAGAACTCCAACACCAGGGAAATATTCAACTGGCTCTCCACCTCGCGGACTTCGTTATCGGCGGAAGCGAAGACATGACCAGGCGGAAGGAAGCACTGCTCGAGATGGTAAAAAACTGAAAGCCTATATCGGGCTTCCGGGTAAGACCGGTTCCTATCCGGTTATCTTCATCTACACCAGCTATGGGGCGAAAAAGTATATGGAACTGATACAGATGGTAACTGCCGATGACCCTATGTTCGGGCACGAAGCCCGGACCATCTTTGGCTATGTTTGCGCGGATGTCAGGGGCAGAAACGAAAACGCCTTCGAACCATACCCGGGCCGTTCTGTAGTCGGTAGCGATGGGGCTGACATTGTCAACTGGATAGCCGCACAGCCCTGGTCGAATCGGAAAATAGGCATGTGGGGAAGCTCTTCTGACGGCATCAACCAGTACTCAACCGCCGCCGAGTGTCCGCCTGCCCTGACCGCGATTGCACCGTGCGTGGCACGCCTGGTAGACAATTACGCTCATTACTACCCCGGCGGGGTGCTGGAAGAAGCCTATGTGACACTACTGGATGAAGCCTGGCCAGGGAGCTGGCAACGGGTGACACAGCATCCGCGGCCGAACTCCTACTGGCAGGAAATGAACGATACGCAGGATATACCGGCGCTAAAAATCGATGTTCCCGTTCTCCTCATCTCCGGTTGGTGGGACCACAATGTGGATTTCTCTTTTCACGCTTACAAACACCTCAAAGAGCACAGTGCCAGATGCCAGTATGCAACGCTGGTGGTCGGACCCTGGTCTCACTACTACATCGGCAGGTTGAACCAGGGACATAAGGCATATCCTGCCGCCGAGAATATCAACAAGATTTACGGTCG
Source organism: Dehalococcoidia bacterium (assembly GCA_030691775.1). GTDB lineage: Bacteria > Chloroflexota > Dehalococcoidia > Dehalococcoidales > Fen-1064 > JAURWL01. The sequence goes on along the minus strand of JAUYDN010000119.1, from coordinate 6,360 downwards.
GCGGTTTTTTGATTACTGGCTCAGGGAAAAACAGAACGGTTTCTATGATGAGGGTTCAGTTTACTACTTCCAGCTCGGGGATGATGCATGGGTCAACAGTCTAAATTGGCCCCCGCCGGTAGTAAAAGAAGAAAAGTACTACCTTCAAGCCAGCGGTGTTCTCTCTGGTACACAACCTGGTAAAAGCGAGTCTGACCGGTATACCCACGACCCCCAAAACCCGTCACCTTCAATCGGCGGACCGGTTGCGGGACCCAGCAGTAAGTTCCCCAACATCATTGCCGGTCCCGCGTACCAGGACGAAGTCATAGCCGGCAGGAACGACTATCTCATCTATGACACAGGTCCGCTGGCACGGGAATTGAAAGTCGTTGGTGCGCCAGTATTCAAGGCATACCTCCAATGCGACCGACCGGATGCTGACATCGCCATCCGCCTGTGCGATTACGACCCGGAGACGGGTAAAACACTGCTGGTGATGCCCGGTATTAAACGGCTACGCTACCGTTCCAGTTGGACCGAACCATCATGGATGGAACCGGGGGAAATATATAGCGTGGCTGTTGAAATCGACCCAATTGCATATACCTGGAAAAAGGGACATCGATTGAGACTGCTCGTGACTTCGTCCATCTACCCGCTCTATGCCGTTAACCCCGGTAACAAGAACGATTTCGTCTGGGAAGATGGCGCACCACAGACTGCAACAATAAACGTATATCACGATTCATCTCACCCCTCGTGCCTGGTCCTGCCAGCGCAAATGCAGGTCGGCTTATGAATAAACAGGATAAAGAAAGTACAGACAATAAGAAACACAACATGAAAAAGATGTCCGGACGCAAGCCCATCGTTTCGCTGGTCCTGACGAGTATTATTTTGCTATCCACCCTGTCATCCGCCTGCCGGTCGTCAACCACCGTCTACACCAATGACGAGGCTGGCTTCAGCCTGAGTTACCCGCGTAGCTGGCAAAAAGCGCCTGCCGATAGCAAAAGTAACGAGGTGTTCGTCCTGACCTCGGACCAGTCCCGTATCCGAGTACGTGTCTTCGGGGAGGGAGAAAGACCTCCTTTTTTTGCGTTGGAACCCTGGTTTAAGAAAGCCATTGCGGATGCTTACCCTGGTTCTAAGCTGGTTTCTTTCAAACAGACTACCCTGGCTGACAGGGTCACGCCATGTGCCGAGATAAAGTGGCAACGACCCGATGGCAGTGGGGAGCTACAGCTCATGGACCTTTATGTCTACATAGGCGGTAAGATTGCGCTCATTCAGTCATCCTCGCCTCTTGGTGACTGGGCGAAGAATGAGGACACCTTCCAGAAGCTGATTGGTAGCGTGAGAGTCACTGCTTCCAATGAACCACCAGGTCCGGCACTACCGGCAATAGCCGGCGAGAAGCCCAAATCCGCCGCGAGCGGGTGGAAATGGCAAGAGGTCGAAGTTCCTATGGCTGATGGTAAGGCGCTGGCAACTTCAGTTCGCATCCCGCAGGATAACACCAAACGCTACCCCACCGTTCTCATACAGACGCCGTATGGTAAACACTGGTTCGTAAACGAGCCCGGGACGTACCTTCCCTTTATCAGCGATGACTATGCCTATGTCGTCGTAGATATAAGGGGATACTATGCTTCGGCGGATGCCGGAGAACGCTGGACCACAGCCGGTATGGACGGCTACAGCGCCGTGGAATGGGTCGCAGCCCAGTCGTGGTCGGATGGCAAGGTCGGTACATGGGGTCCTTCGGCTCTTGGTGCCGTACAATTCTCGACGGCTATCAGCCAACCACCTCACCTTGTATGTGCCGTCCCCGTAATCAGAAACCTCAGGAACGATTACCCCCTGTACTTCCCCGGCGGCGTGTTCAGGGAAGCCTACAACGACACTATCTCACTGGCGGTCGGCCTTCCCAGGAAGACGCCATCCAGCTACCCCACCGCCGGTTGGGACGTGCAGGGGGTCGCATCACTGACAGCCAGTTTCATTAATATTCCGATGCTCTTTATCGGCGGGTGGTACGACCATCATACCCTGCCCGAAGGTTATGGTATCATCCAGAGCTACCGCGATGTCCAAACATCCGGTGGTCCCAATGCCCGTGGTAATCAGAGGCTGGTAATTGGTCCCTGGACTCATACAGACTATGACAAACTGGACCAGGGGCAACTACAGTACACCAATGCCGAGGGTCTTGCCGGCGATGAAGCTAAATTGTTTTTCGACTACTGGTTAAGGGGCATCGACAACGCTTACTCTACAAGACCTCCCATCCGGTATTATCTGAATGGGTACGGACCAATGGCTGGACACCGCTGTTTGGCCACCTCAACGGGCAGAGGAGGCTGTCTTCTACCTGCAGGCCGGTGGCAAATTATCCAGGGAGAAGCCGGGGGACTCCTTGCCCGACACATTCCTTTTCAACCCAGGCAACCCCGTACCGACCATCGGTGGTCCCGAAGTATCCTACCGGGGTGGGCCAATCAAAAGTGGCCCCTATGACCAGAGGGGGTTCGTTGAAAGCCGGGACGACGTGCTGGTCTATACAAGCAATATTCTGGAGAATGACTTCACGGTGACCGGCGATATCCAGGTGCGGCTGTACGTATCGTCCGACCGCCTGGACACCGATATTGCAGTTAGACTCTGTGACGTCTATCCGGACGGCCGTTCTATGCTGGTCACCGATGGCATCCGGCGTCTGCGTTTCCGTGATTCTTATACCAGAGAAGAGCTACTGGAACCCGGGAAGATATACGCTGTCACGATTGACCTGCCTGCGACAGCCCTGACATTTCTGAAAGGGCACCAGGTCAGAATTTCGATTACATCGTCCAACTACCCCAGGTTTAGCGTCAATCCGAATAACGGAGGTACTCTATATACAGCGGGGGAGCTGCTCATAGCCAAAAACACTATTTACCATGATGCGGTACATCTATCGGCGGTTATTTTCATGCCTGGCAGGAGTACAGCATCGAAGTAAGTATCCAAAAGGAGTAAAAGGCGGGTGAAATATATTGCAGACCCATCTTGTTTTTTAGATGTGGTTTTGTAATGACCTGGTGTAACATATGTCTAATTAGTCCGCCAAAGGGGACGATACCTAGTGTAGTGTCTCCGAAATAACTTGACAATTACACATGGAGTGCGGTGCCACGGACGAAATATGAAAATGATGGTTGCAAAGGGTGGGAAAGCAAGATGACTGCCAACTTGCACAAGGGAGTTGAGAGGGGCGTCAGCCCCTCTCAAAATAGTTCTGCCCCTTCTCCGCAGAGAAGGGGCAAGAGCCTGCCCCGCACTTGATGCGGGGGGATGAGGCGCTGTGTAAGAACTGGCATCTTTTATTCAGAATTGTAAAGCTGTTATTGAGACACACCACTAGAGGTTGCGGTTATGCATCATATCATATTAAAAGCCCCCCTTTGTTTTTTGAAATCGGGGGCAGGGCGTTCTACGACCTGGGCGACTTCAAGGGTCGCCCCTACGGTTCTGGTAGAATAAGTAAGTTTGTAGGGTAAGTGAAACCCACCGTTACCATCCGGGTTTTCTGGTGGGTTACGTCTCGTTACTTTCGATTAACCCACCCTACAATTTGGTAGAATAAGTAAGCAGAAAGAGGTCTTCGGTAGCACCGGAGGATACGTTAATGCCTGAGCACAAACGTCAAAACGCGCTTTTACCGCCCCGCCGCAAGAGCAAGCAAATCCTGATAGGCGGGGTCAAAGTGGGGGGTGGAGCGCCTGTCGTCGTCCAATCGATGACCAGCACCCTCACCCAGGACATCACGGCAACCGTCCGCCAGATTAAGGAGCTGGAAGAGGTCGATTGCGAGCTTGTCCGCGTGGCAGTACCTGATATTGAAGCCGCCCGCGCCATCAAGGACATCAAAAAGCAAATCTCCATCCCGCTCATCGCTGACATCCATTTTGACTACCGGCTGGCGCTCGCGGCGCTGGAATCCGGCGCCGATGGTTTGCGCCTGAACCCCGGTAACATCGGCGAGCCGGAGAGAATCAAAAAGGTGGTGCTCGCGGCTAAAGAGCGCGGCGTGCCCATCCGCATCGGGGTAAACGCGGGCAGTCTGCCGTCTCGTATGGATTCCCCGGTCAAGCCGGAGAATGACAAGGGCGTGGATTCCCGTTGGAGTTTACCCCGTACTTCGATACGGGGCGGGAATGACAGGAGGAGGAGTATCCCCGACCGCATGGTGGACGCCGCCCTCGCACAAATCCGCCTGCTGGAAAGCCTCGACTTCGACCTCATCAAGGTGTCGCTGAAAGCATTTGACGTGCCGACGACCGTTGCCGCCTACCGGGCAATCGCGGATAAAATAACCTATCCCCTGCACATCGGCATCACGGAAGCCGGCCCGCCGCGCACGGGCGTCATCCGTTCATCGGTGGGCATCGGCACGCTATTGTATCTCGGTATCGGGGATACCATACGTGTCTCGCTGACGGCACATCCGCGGGAAGAAGTCATTGCCGGGTGGGAGATTCTGAAAAGCCTCGATTTACGACAGCACGGACCGGTGCTGGTGAGCTGTCCCACCTGCGGGCGGGCGGAGGTGGATATTGTGAAGCTGGCGCAGGAAGTAGAAGCGGAACTGACCAGAATCAAGAAGCCCATCCGGGTGGCGGTGATGGGTTGCGCCGTGAACGGTCCCGGAGAAGCAAAGGACGCCGATGTGGGCATCGCCGCGGGCAAAGGCAGGGCGATACTTTTCAAGAAGGGGCGTAAGATAGGGGTGGTGGAGGAGAAGGATATTGTGAGGGCACTGATGAGGGAGGTGGAGAGACTGTAAATGGGGGACGGAACTAAGATAAATCCCTATACTCGTGATGACGTTGTTGACCTACTGAAAAAACGAAAAAGCGAGAGGTTTAAATTTACTGGTAAGTATTTTATAGACGGTATCGACCTTTCGAATTTAGATTGTTCCCAAGAGTGTTTCAACAAAGCGAGACTTTTTCGTGCCAAATTTAATGGCTCCAATCTTGAAGCAGCGGAATTCAAAGAATGTGTACTCGATTATGCAACGTTTAATCTTGGGGCAATCGGACAATCAAAGTTGACCGGAGCGGATTTTCAAGGTGCCTCATTGGAGCACGCCGAGTTCCGCGGGGCTAACGTTTCCGTGGTTAAATTTAGTGGTGATGAAACAGACGGGGTGTTGGTATCGCACCCGGCTAGATTTCAGGATACTAATTTTTTAGATGCAGACCTTTTTCGTGCGGATTTCAAAGGATGCTTTCTCTATGGAGTAAAGTTTGAAGGAGCGTCACTACGTGGCAGTAATATCTTTGAAGCACACTTGGAAGATGTAAATTGGGGCAATTTCGTTATTGGTGAAGAGAAAAAAGGAGAGTATTGGTTCGCGGAGACTGTATATCGTCGCTTAAAAGACTGGTACAGGAACGCTGGAATGGAAGATGTTGCAGGGGAATTCTTCTTTAGAGAAATGACCGTAAGAAGAAAACGCATGTCATGGAAACCCAATCCTGTTCACAGAGTATGGTCGAAATTAATATCCATCTTATGTGGTTATGGCGAACGCCCGTTGAGAGTTATCAGTTCAGCTATAGTTCTGGTTTTGGGACTTGCTATCGTCTATTTCCTGTCTGGGAACCTGAAACCTGACTCGTTCCTTGATAGTTTGTATTTTAGCGCTATTTCTTTCACGGCACTGGGGTATGGTGGTTGGGCGCCAGAGCCAACTGGTTGGGTCAAATGGCTGGGAGTCGCGGAATCTTTCTCTGGGGTTTTCCTGATGGCTTTGTTCTTAGTAACATTCACCCGAAAAATGACGAGGTAATTCCGTGTGGAAGATAAAATCACTCTCACTCCCACCCCCGATGCCTGAATCGAAACGCAGGCGCGGCGCGCCTATAACCAGACCGTCTCTGCGCTCCTGAACACGCCGGATAACCCCGCCCTCCAGGAACGGCTGGAGACACTCAAGGCACTCCTGGAGCAGGCGGATTTTAACAAACTGCGTGCGGAATCCTCGCCGCACATTAGCGAGGGTAAAAAAGTCACATTCATCGTATGGCGGGAGAACGGCAAGGCAAAGTGGAAAATGACAGATTCAGAGAATTTGTCACCCTGAGCCCTTCAGTTCGTTCAGGGTAAACTCCGCGAAGGGTCTCCGTGCCTACTGAGTAGGTGTAGGAGATTCTTCAGGTACTTCGTAACTTCAGAATGACAATGCCCGTGGGTTTGACAAAACATTCCTCCCGCATTAAACTCGTGTACGAACGTCATTTTACCCCGAGGATTACACATTGAGAGGAGTGTTTAATGGAATACAAAGACATCACCTATGCCGTCGAGGATAACCTGGCGGTCATTACC
>JAUYDN010000086.1 GCA_030691775.1 Dehalococcoidia bacterium | reverse complement strand
TAGTCCACCGTAAATTCGGGTAACATGCTACCTGGTCCGGATGAGACGGAATAACAGGTTTTCATCTCTCGATAGTCACCTTGAAGTTATCAGGTGTTAACGGTAAATATCCAATAAGCTTACTTCTGAGCGCTGACAGCTGAGAGCTAACACCATCCTTGACCCTGCGCCTTTACGGATATACAATTATGCTGGATTACGATGAAAAAACAGTATGATGTCGTCATCGTCGGCGGGGGGCCGGCGGGTCTTTTCGCCGCTTTGGAGATTGTCCAGGCTTCTTCTCTGAGTGTGCTCCTCATCGAGAAGGGCAGGGATATCAACGGCCGGCAGTGCCCCTCCCGCGACCGTGCCACTAATTGCGCTAACTGCCCGCCGTGTCATGTGGTCTGTGGATTGGGTGGAGCCGGTGCATTTAGCGATGGCAAACTCACGCTCACATCGCAGGTCGGCGGGCGACTCAAAGAGTATATCGGGGAGACTGCCGCCGAAGCGCTCATCAAGCGCGTCGATGAGACTTATCTCCATTTCGGCGCTGCCGACAAATTGTACGGCGTGGGAGATGGAGTCGAAAAGATAGCACGCCGCGCTTCCCTCGCCCACCTCCGCCTCGTGCCTGTCCCCTTGCGGCACCTTGGCACGGAAAACTGCCGCCTCGTGCTCAAAGGGATGCGTGATTTCCTCGACCCGCAAATCGACCTTAAACTGCAAACTTCCGCGGCATCGATTATCCTGGACGGCAACCGGATTGCGGGGGTGGAAATAGAGGGTGGTGAAACAGTCCGTTGCCGTTACCTGATTCTTGCGCCGGGGCGGGAGGGCGCCGACTGGTTGATGCACGAAGCCCGCCGCCACAAGATGACCGTCCTTATCAATCCCATCGATATCGGCGTGCGTGTCGAGGTGCCCTATGCCGTGATGGAAGAGCTGACCGATGTTCTTTACGAGGCAAAGCTCGAGTTCCTTTCCCCGCGCTTCGATGACCGTATCCGTACGTTCTGTATGTGCCCTGCCGGAGAAGTCATCATGGAATCGACGGGCGGCAATGACCCGGTGATTACGGTAAATGGCCACAGCTACGCCGGTCACAAGAGCAACTATACAAACTTCGCAGTCCTGAACAGCACCACCTTCACCCGTCCCTTCAGTGAGCCGATCGCTTACGGGAAATACATCGCGCGACTGGCGAACATTCTCAGCGGCGGTGTGCTCGTCCAGCGGCTCGGTGACCTGATGCACGGACAACGCAGTACCCCGGTTCGTATCGAAAGGGGACTGGTCCAGCCGACTCTGACAACCGCTGTTCCCGGCGACCTCAGCTTCGTTCTGCCTTACCGTCACCTGACGGGTATCATCGAGATGCTTCAGGCGCTGGATAAGCTGGCGCCCGGCGTGGCGTCCCAGCATACTCTTCTCTACGGCGTGGAGGTCAAGTTCTATTCCGGCCGTTTGCAGTTGACCGCCAACCTGGAGACGGAGATTGCTAACCTCTTTGCGGCGGGTGACGGGGCAGGTGTCAGCCGCGGATTGATTCAGGCGTCTGCTTCCGGTGTGGTCGCCGCGCGTGAAATCTTGCGCCGGGAAAAACACCAGTCGTAGGGGTATAGTGAATCGTACGCATAACACGGCGTGGCAATCCGACTCATTACCATTAATAGGGCAATAAAATATAGCCATTATTGGCATTATCCCGAAAATACGCTATTTTCATCCTTCGTGGTGCCCTTTGTAAAACGGGCACGGAGGATTACTATGAAAATACTATTGACCACCCCAAAATGTCATTCTCCGCGCAAGCGGGGAATCTATAATGTGAAACTGACGCCTGGATTCCCGAACGGGGCTTGCCCCGTACTGGATACGGGGTCGGGAATGACAAAGGGGGGGACGGGGTGGCGTTTGATAGTCAGTTGTAGTTGTCAGTTACTACCCCGTAATGTCATTGCGAGCCGCAGGCGTGGCAATCTAACGCAACCATAAAGACCTTACACTATCACTCAAAGGCGGCGATAGTCAGTGATGATTAACGTCTATCAGTTAACAGTTTTCAGTTATTTGTCAGTTGAAAGTTGTCAGTTGCCAGTTACTACCCCGTAATGTCATTGCGAGCCGTAGGCGTGGCAATCTAACGCAACCATAAAGACCTTACACTATCCCTCAAAGGTGGCGATAGTCAGTGTTGATTAACGTCTATCAGTTAACAGTTTTCAGTTGTTTGTCAGTTGAAAGTTGTCAGTTGCCGTTTCCCTTTAAGGGCGTTGTGCTTTCTGTCACTGCCATTAACTCGCGATAATGATATTCTTAAAATTGAATAATGCTTGACTCGTTTTCCTGTAACGGTTAAACTGAAAACGGAGAAAGCTATGCCTATTTACGAATACGTCTGTGATAAATGCCGCAATAAATTCGAGCTGATGCGCCCGTTCAGCCGCTCTTCTGACCCTGCCGAATGCCCCGCTTGCAAGGGCAAATCACAGCGGGTTATGTCACGCTTCGCTTCCTTCACCCAGGGTGAGGGTGGCATGACCGCACCTATCGCCGGGGGCGGGGGTTGCGCGGGGTGTAGCTCCTCAAACTGCGGGACGTGCAACACATAGAAGCTGTAAGCCATAAGATTAAAGCTTCAAGTCGTCCGCTTTGGTTTCCCTTTCCCGTGATGGCAGTATTTTGTCACCACTGTAAATCAAATGCTACCCCTCCTTCTCCACCTGTCATCCTGAGGAGCCCGCCCTCCCAATCCTCACGAAGGGCGACGAAGGATCTCAGGGTGGAGTGAGGTACTCATTACCCTCTACGAGAGTCCAGATGCTTCGCGCACAATCCCTGCCTGAAGGCAATAAGGTTTGCAGAGCGCTCAGTATGACAACAGAGGGATGTTGGTGAAAAGAACGAGATGCTGGGGCGGTTGAGGGGTTTTGGGCGTTGAAACCTCCGAGTATTGCAACAAGTCTCCCCCTGATTACTCTGAGGCCAACCACAATTGTCATCCTGGAGGAGTCGGCCCCTTCAACATCTTGAAGGACGACGAAGGATCTCAGGGCGGGGCAGAGGAAGTCATTACCCCCACGAGCTTGCATTCAATTGCATTGGGAAATGGCAACCCCATACCGTGGTGCTGAAGTAGTGAGCATGAACGGTTGAGGTTACGGAGTACCCGAAGAATCCAGTCCCCAATCATAACTAATACAAACGTCTTAGGAATTGCTGCATCATGGGTTGCTCAACAGGCAAAGCCAAGACTACTTACACCTTGTCATTCCAGCGCAGGCTGGAATCCAGAGACGTATCTCCTGGACAGGCAAATGTAATTCCTGCACAACGCCCCATCCCTTTGTCCCTTCCCGCGGGGAAGGGAGTCTATTTCATTGATGGGGCTTCGCCCCCTCAGACCCCTGCGATGCTTCATGACTTCGTGCGTTTGTATTAGATGCTTCGCGCGTAAT